>NZ_JBRILT010000023.1:0-68681 GCF_052977065.1 Shewanella sp. 125m-1 | reverse complement strand
AACAGTAAAACCAAGGCCTCAACGGTATGCCAAAAATAAAAATGCCGTTCACCTTAAGTGAACGGCATTAGAGCCTAAGCTCCCTTTTTTGATCTCACTTTGAAGTTATATTTTAGTTTTGCATTACCGTTGCTGTATTAAAGTCACCAGTTTGCGTAACTGAAATAGCGTTACCAGAACCTGACTGAGAACCCATTACGAGGTTATCGTTACCAGTTTGGGCAATAGTCAGCGTGTTTTCTACGCCTTCAACCATAAAGCCACCGTCATCTTCAGCGCCAACCCAGTTGCCATTGCCTGTTTGATAGATAGTCGCGATATTTTCATCGCCTACAATAATGAGGTCAATCAGGTTAAGATCACCTTCTTGCGTCATTTCTACTTCAGTGTTATCAAAACCGACGACTGTAACAAGGGCTTCATTTTGGTTGCCATCTTGCTCGATATCAACATCATTACCGAAGCCTAGTACGTCGGCATAACCGAAGTTCTCATTGCCTTCTTGAGCGATTTCGATGCTGTTATCGTCGAGTTCAGTGAAGGCTACTGCAGTATTGGCGTCACCGTCAGATATGATTGAGATATCATTGTCGTCACCATACTGAGCGAATGTCGCAAAGTTACCATTGCCTTCTTGATCTAGATTCACACTGTTTTCGTCACCAAATACTTGAAACTCAGCGCCATTATTATCACCATCTTGCTCAATACGAATCGTATTATCACCACCTTGAATTTCGGCAACTAATGTATCGCCAATGGTGTTCGAGCTACCATCTTGCTCAATCTCGATGTCATTGTCGTCACCAGCGGTAAAGGCTAAGTAAGCCGTGTTACTGGTACCAACTTGTTCAATTTCAATTTCATTATCAGAACCGGCCAGCGCATATACAAAACCTGTGTTGCTATCGCCTGCTTGAGAGACAACAAAATTATTGTTATCGCCCTCAACGCCTTTAACTGCACCTAGGTTATCATTGCCTTCTTGGTAAACCTCAACGTCGTTGTTGTCACCAACATTGGCGCTAATATCCAGTGATACCATACCTGCAACGTTGTTGTCGCCGTACTGAGTGATATCACCGTCGTTGCCGTTACCTTCAACACGGAACGTGGCAAAGTTACCGTTACCATCTTGCTCAACATAGCTCGTGTTTTCAGCCCCCACGAGTTCAACAACAGCTTCGTTTTGCTCACCAGTCTGCATGACATCAACCATGTTGCTATTACCCGTCACATCAATATCAATTTGGCTAAAAAAGCCTGATTGATTGACATTCACTTCGTTGCCGTCACCTTCAATGTTTGCATCTGTAATGTGCCAATCTTCAGTTTGATTAATATCAATCACATTGCCTTCACCCGTTGACTCAACGTAGGCCTCAATCCACTCGCCATCTTGTGTGACAGTCGCTGCTTGGTCATCACCGGTCTGTTTAACGCTAGCAATATGTAGATCACCGGCTTGGCGAATGGTAGCGTCCTGACCAACAACGTCACCCGATGCGACAGTGGTTTGAATAATTGTGGCACTGTTTGCTGAATCGGCTAATGCATTGCTGCTTAGGCCTAAACTTGCTGTAATCGCTAGCGCAATCATAGTTTTAGTTGTTTGCGATCTCATTAGAGGCTCCCTGCTTAATATTGAGTAATTGTGATTGCGGCACCGTCTGCAATCTGTTCAATTGAAAAACTGGCACTTCCCAGCTGATTTATTTGTACTAAATTGTCATTGCCAATCTGGGTGATATAGGCTTGGTTATCCGTCCCAGCTTGTAAAAGATCAACTTCATTATCTTGTCCAAATTGAATGACTTCTGCTTGATTACTACTGCCAACTTGGATTAAGTCAGTGATATTTCCCTCGCCAGACTGGCTCAGACTGGCTTGGTTAAGTACGCCGACTTGCACAAGGTTAATAATGTTGTCTCGCCCTGAACTTTCGAGAAGTGTTTGCAGTGTTATGGGGAGTTCATTGGCAACTAACTCTGATTCATTGCCAAGGCTAGAGGCTGAATAGAGTGAGAGGGCAAGGATGACTCCAACTGTTTTAAAAACCGACACTTAACGCTCCTTCATTAAGATTACAAGGTGAAGCACACTTCACTTTGTGCTTGCTGGTGAGGTCTCTTTACTAGAAGTTGCTCGCCAGATAAGTTCCTCAAGTTACCCTGTTGTTTTTTTGCTGCAATAAGAAAAAGGTCTACTTATTTGAGTAGATGAAAATTCTACCAATCTGACGATAGATTATCTTTTTACTGTTGAATGCTAAGAGGTTTTGGTTTTTTTAACTGTTTTTTGGGCACTTTTTATAATGCAATGGGATTAGTAGTTTAGTCCTAATTGGTCGGCAAGCTCTTTCAAATACTGAGGCGCTGTGGCAACAATTTGATGGGTTAAAAATGCCGGATGTTCACTTTTGTTTTCAACAAGCCAAGCGTTGTTATGGGCTGGATAATGGAGTGTTTGGGGTACCGGTTCGGGAAATTTAAAGGATTAATAGGGAACCTGTTTATGTTTAAGAAACTGACACCGTTAGCCTCTGCTATCGCTGGAATTATCGCGGTTTCGTCTGCTCCAGTGCAGGCGAAAGTAGTAACTCAACACGAATATATTAAAGACTCGCTAATCGTTGTTTATAAAGACAATGCCACTCAGAGCGAGCGCGCGTCGGCTCAACGTCTGGTTAGGGCTTCTATGCGTGATGTTAATGCCGATGGTGTTGATGACCGTTTTGCTAACTTGCTTGAGGGTAAGCTGGCTAGATTATCACTTCGTCCAGGTTCAGATGTTGGGCAGGCGATCAAGATGATCAGTCGTCATCCTGCAGTAAAATATGCAGAACCTAACTATGTGATTAAGGCGATTGGTACGCCTGATGATCCAGACTTTGTGTCTTTATGGGGCATGAATAACACGGGCCAAGATGGCGGTGTAGCTGATGCCGATATTGATGCAGTAGAAGCTTGGGATGTCACCACTGGTGATAGCGCTATTGTGGTTGGTGTAATTGATACCGGTGTTGATTATAACCACCCAGATCTACAGGCAAATATGTGGACCAACCCGAATGAAATTGCTGGTAACGGCATCGATGATGATGGTAACGGTGTAATCGATGATATTCATGGTTTTAACGCTGTGAATAACAGTGGCGATCCTATGGACGGCAACGGCCATGGTACTCACGTAGCAGGGACGATTGGTGCGTCGGGTAACAATGGTGTTGGCGTTGTAGGTGTTAACTGGGACGTGAGTATTGTGGGTTGTCAGTTCTTAGATTCGAGTGGCTCAGGCTCTACGGCTAATGCGATTGCTTGTATCGACTATATGACAGATTTAAAGTTAAATCATGGCGTAGAAATTAAGGCGACGAATAACTCTTGGGGCGGCGGTGGCTTTAGCCAAGCGTTGAAAGACTCTATCGATGCCGGTGGTGATGCTGGGATTTTGTTCTTTGCTGCAGCGGGTAACAGTGCGGTCGATAATGATGCGAATCCGCACTATCCATCAAGTTATGATTCTGATGCGGTTATGTCGATTGCCAGCACAGATCGAAATGATGACATGTCTAGCTTTTCTCAGTGGGGCTTAACCAGCGTTGATATGGGGGCGCCGGGTTCAGCTATTCTTTCAACTACACCGGGCAACACGTACTCGACATACTCTGGTACATCAATGGCGACACCTCATATGACAGGTGCTGCAGCGCTAGTATGGTCTATTAATCCAGACTTAACACCGTTAGAGATGAAGCAGTTGCTGATGGATTCTGGTGATGCCAATACTGCACTTGCAGGTAAGACCGTTGCGGGGACGCGATTGAACGTAGCCAACGCGCTTGATCTTGCCGATCCCGATCCTGCTTATCGCTTTACGGTAACGCCAACTTCACAAACTGTAGAAGCCGGTAGCTCAACCCGTTATGACTTTAGTGTCGGCAGTGTCGCGGGGTGGGACGGTACAGTGGCATTAACTGTCGATGTTACGCCAACTCTTGCTGGTGTAACGTTATCGAGTAGCAGCGTAATGGCAGGTGATAGCTTTACTGTTGATGTTGCAACTGATGCTGCAGCTGCTTGGGGAGATTACACCATAACGGTTTCGGGTGATGACGGCAGCATTGTTAAGAGCAAAGCGGTTTCACTCACAGTGCTACCTGAAGGTATTCAGGACTTTACTTACTCAAATACTGATTCTGCAGCGATCCCTGATAATGATCCGGCAGGTATTGTTAGCACTATCGTGATTGCCGATGATGTTCAGGTATTTGGTGTTAACGCTAATGTGGATATCTCTCATACTTGGAGCGGCGATCTCGCCGTCACCTTAACTTCGCCAGCTGGCACTGAAGTTGTGCTACATAACCGTGAAGGTGGCAGTGCAGACGATATCGTTAAGAGCTGGGACTTGAGTGCCTTTAATGGTGAAATGGCAACCGGTACTTGGACATTGTCAGTTGATGACAATGTTGGTTCGGATACGGGAACACTCAATAGCTGGGGGATGATTATCTCTGGTGTGGGTGAGGCGGCTCCAGCTGCACCTGTCGCTGGCTTTAGCTATGCTGTAGATGGTCTCAATGTTGCCTTTACTAACTCAAGTAGTGATGTGAACGATGATATTGTTGGTTATAGCTGGGATCTGGGTGATGGTGGTGTATCGACAGAGATGAGCCCAGCTCATAGTTACGCGGCTGCTGGAACTTACACTGTATCTATGACGGTTACAGATGCTGAAGGTAATAGTGATACCGCGACGATGAATGTAGAGGTCTTTGAGCATAGCATTACAGCGGGTGTCGCACGCGCTAAGCTATCACGTCGTGGCAGTGCACTGGTCGACTTAACTTGGGATGGTGCATCAGGTGATAACGTGGTGATTTATCGTGATGGCAATGCGATAGCAACTACAAGCAATGATGGCCGTTACCGTGACCGTTTCTCTGGTGCTGCAGCATCGGTAGAATACAAGGTATGTGAAGCATCAAGCAGTCTTTGTTCTGATGTGATAACTGCAGCTTTTTAAGTTTACTTAGTGAGTAATACTGTTATTTAGTAATATGAAGCGACCTTATGGTCGCTTTTTTTATGTCTGTATTTTGAGGGCTACAGCTTTAAGCACATAGGTTTAAAAGTTAACGTGGTATTTATCGAGAATGGCTTGATAGGCACCAGAGCGTTTTAAGTTTTTAACGCCTTCTGCAAATTTTTCAGCATATTGCAGGCCTTGCACATTGTGGCTAAAGCCTACATAGAGTGGAGTAGCTTCTCCTTCGCTGCCCGCAAAGCGAATAAGGTCGCTATAACCGTTTTGTTTGGCTGAGTAATCGATAACATAGCGATTGCCTAATATGACATCTACGCGGTTTTTGATCACTAAGTGAAGGTTCGTTTTTAGCGGGGTTTCCCCTGAAGTTCGAAAATGAGTTGGGTGTTGTTTAAGGTATTGGTTCAATGCGTTGCCATAGTCATACCCTAAGATAGAGGCTAGGTGTTTATCATCTAGGCTAGGGAGATCAGTAAATTGCCAGTCGTCATTGCTGTGGGTAAAGAAGTCATTGGTATATTGCCCAATAACAAGGTGATTATTATAAAGTTCAAAAGCGGCCACATGCTCACTCGTGACAGCCAGCACAGCATCAATCTTATGCTGACTTGCAAGCTTCAATGCGCGCTGAAAGGGGATGAGCTCAAACTTGACGTTGATATTCACCGAGGCAAAGGCTTGTTGGGTTAACTCGACCACATAACCTGAATCATCAGTGCAGATATAGGGGCACCATATATCTGATGCAACGATGATCTCGTCTGCGTGGGAGGAGAAGCTTACGGCTAATACGATTAGTAATCTACACTTCAAAACAATCCTATTGTTAGTCACTCTATAAGGCGAGACTAGTCTATCAAAAGTATGCCGATAAAGGGGGATATTTAGCTTATTTAGTGGTCTAAGCTTGTCATTGGGGGCGGGAAAAATAGTATTTCTCTTTTAGGCGGCACTCCTTTATGAGCGGGTTGACATGCTCTTGTCATATTGTACTTACACTATAGTGGTAGCTGTTTTATGTCATAAAAGTCGCTTGTTGTTATTTGTCGATGATTGTTGTTTAAACGGTTGATGTTGTGAGGGTTCTTAACCTAGTTTATAATTTTTTGAATTTATTGATAACGAAAAACTTGAATAACCGCTGCTTTGAACTAAATTCGATAAGAGCTGAATAATTTATGTGATTTATTTCATCTTTGAGGGTGATATTTTGTATTTACAACTATTGATATTCGGCAAAAATCTGTAAAAATACCGCTTCTGTCCCTGATGACGAAATACAGGGAAAACGGAGGTAAATGTTAGCGCAATTTGCCTCTTATTGATTTTTGTATGTGTTGATTTAAGGGCATTAACATATATGTATAAGACGACAAAAAAACCAGTATGGTACGGCGAACTAAGAACAGCTCGTGGCAATACCATTCTAATTCATGATAAACAGTTTCCTGATGCTTCTGCTGGACGTGTTTACTTCTATAACGCGACTCGAGAGTCAATTATTGAGTATGCAGAAGATATCGTTAAGCCTAACTTACATGAGCTTGATGAGCAGGCGATAGCTGAAGTTGATAAAACTTATGGCGCCGCTTGGTTTGCAGCAAGAGAAGAGTTTATGGCTAAACATCAAGGCTGGGTAGAGGCTAATAATCCTAAGGCTGCTGCTGCACCTAAAAAGGCAAAGGCAGCACCAGTCGATGATGATGAGCCTGAACTAGAGTCGGCAGGCGGTGACGATGACTATGATGATGACTGGTCAGACGATTACGATGATTAATTAATGAAAAAACAGCGCTAGCGCTGTTTTTTTTTGCTTAATGTAATTAGAAGTGACTAATTAGCTGCAACATCATTTTCAAATTGATAGCGGCTAATATGATGATAAATCTCACCAGCAGCTATGACAGCATCACCTGCAATATCCGCTTGGTTTGGTGCATCGGGGATCTGCTGAGGCTCCAAGCACACACCTTGGTACTGTTTTAGTGTCTTTTGATTTTTACCTGTAATGCCTTGTAAATGGTTAGCACCGTAAACCTGCACGCCTGGCTGATTGGTATATAGGGTCAAGCTTCGACCGCTGTAGGCTGAGCTCAGCCTACCAAACCGCTGTAATGTCGACTCACTTTGCGGTAATAAAAAGCAATGATCTAAACCTGATGTTGCAGTTAACTCCTCACGACCAATCAGCGACTGCAGTTGAGTCGGTACAGATAAGTCTAAACCGCTGCCACGGGTTTCGCAGATCCCACTAGGCACTCCTACATTATTCATTTCGAGATACTCAGTGGCATCGATTTGCAGTTGGTGCGCTAGACTTGAGTCGCTGGCATCTAAGTTGAAATAACTGTGTTGAGTCAAGCTGATGGGGCAGGGTTTATCTGAGTTGGCTAAGATTTCGATATAAAGATTGTTGCCAACAAGACGATAATCTAACTGCACATTGCAGTTTCCCGGAAACCCCATATCTCCATCAGGGCTTCTTAGACTGAGACGCACACCGTCTGGTAAAGGGCCTAGCTGCCAGTTTTTTTTATGAAATCCCTCGCTGCCGCCGTGTAAGCAGTTAGTCTCTTGATTGACATCGAGTTGATACAGGTTGTGACCAATACTAAATTGGCCGTTAGCGATGCGGTTTGCATACCGCCCTGCAACGGCACCCAGATAGGCATTTTGTGCTAGATAATCTTCGGCGCTATCACAGCCTAAAACTAAATTGGCACGCTCGCCATCTCGATCTGGTGCCCATAAAGAGCGAATTATCCCACCTAGGCTTAACACCTCAATGGCGATAGTACCGTTGTCGATGAGCAGTCGCTCAATTTGTCCACCACGTGGATCAGTCCAAGGCTCGAGGGGGCGAATACGTACCATAATTAGGTCCTGTTAATGGTTAAGCTAGTCGTCGATACGCTTGGCGCCATCGCAAGCGTTGCACAGATAAATATCGGCTTCTAAACCTGTTTTTTCAGCATATTTCTGTTCAACAATTTCTACAACAGCGTCGGTGAGCGCGTGATCGACCAAGGCGACAACACAGCCGCCAAAGCCTCCGCCAGTCATGCGAACGCCGCCACGCTCACCAATAACATTAGCGATGATTTCAACGAGGTAATCGATTTCTGTTGTGGTGATTTCAAAATCATCCCGCATTGATGCATGGGACTCTGCCATTAAACGGCTGACCTTCGCTATGTCAGCAGACTCTAATGCCCATGCTGCATTTTGGGTGCGTCGATTTTCAGTGATCACGTGCTTTGCGCGTTTATAACAAGCTTCAGTTAATTCAGATTTACCCGCTTCAAGGCTGGCTAAATCCAGATCTCGTAGTGATTCAAGACCAAAGTGGGCAGCAGCTTGCTCACACTGCTCACGTCGAAGGTTATACTCCGAATCGACGAGGCCGCGTTGAACATTAGAGTTGATAATAATCAAGCTTAAACTGTCAGGAATACTGACCGCCTCACAGTCTAAATCGAGGCAGTCGATAAGCAGTGCATGGTCCTGCTCACCTAGCGCGCTGATCATCTGATCCATGATACCGCAGGCGCAGCCAACAAATTGGTTTTCGCCGCGTTGTGCTAACTGAGCGATGGCAAGAGGTGAGAGCTTGATTTGACTACAGTCGTTAACCGCGGTGCCAAAAGCAACCTCAAGGGCTGCAGAAGACGACAGGCCTGCGCCCATTGGCACATTACTGACAACGGCTAGATCGAGCCCTTTGGGTGCAAGACCCGAGGTGGCCATAGCGGCAGTGAAACCTTTTAAGTAGTTCGACCAATGGTTTTTAACTGGCACTCCTTCTTCACCAAATACCCACTCTTCAATTTCACCGGGAAAGGCGTCAGATACGGCGCGAAAGCGAAGGTCATCACGGCGCTTGACTACTATGGCGGTATGGAAGTTGATGGCGGCGGGTAGCACAAATCCATCGTTATAGTCGGTATGTTCACCAATGAGGTTAACGCGTCCAGGGGCACAATAAAGCTCATCAGCTTGGGTGCCAAAAGTTTGCACAAACAGTTTGTTTGCTCGCTGAGCGGGATTGGACATAATCAAAATTTCCGAATGTTAATATTTACGTTCAGTACAAAACATTGCAATAAACTGTTTAGTTTGCTGAGTTTGATTCTGGTGACCAATTTAATAACAGCGGCATACATTAAAATTTAATCTTAATGAGTTACATTTTATTGAGCGGCAATGAGGCCTGTTTTTTAGTGACGTCAGGTTTTTATACTGGTGTCATATTGCCTTGCTCAATATCTATCTCTAGTTTTATATCATGACTTTGTAGATTGTGTAACTGAGTTTTTTTATAGCACAAAAACTCAGCAGGCAAAGGCCCCTAATGCCCTACGGTTACGCAGGGCCATTACGTTTCCGCTAACCTTTAGTCGGTTACCAATTGGCTATTTAGGCTTTGCGGCCCAAAAACAAACTTGCTCAGTGCTAGGGTCACCAATATGGTGGCGGCAAGAGTGATCGCCATCATGTGGATGAAGTGCAGCGGGCTCCATACAAACGTAAACACGGCATATACCAACACACCAAATACCAGACCTATCTTAATCGCTTTTGCATTGACATCTTTAAAGGCAAGCGCGCAGATAAAGGCTGCCAATACCGGCATAGAATAGAGGCCGTTTAATTGCTGTAGTAGTGAGATGATGCTGGCTGACTGGGCAAATACTGGAACTAAGCATAATGAAATAAGGGTGAAGACTAATGCCACACGGGTACCAATCTTACGCACATCAGCATTCGGGTTGATGTAGTTTTGATGAATATCACAGGTATAAAGTGCAGCTGCTGAGTTTAAGCATGAGTTAAATGAGCTTAATACTGCCCCCGCCATCACCGCAGCAAATGCGCCAGACATCCAACTTGGTAAGATGTCACCGACTAATTTTCCGTAGGCCACATCACCCACATCACCATACAGCTTATAGGCAACAAGTCCGGGCAATACCACGATAATAGGAATGATAAGCTTCATGACGACTGCGGCATAAAGGCCTTTTTGCGCTTCTTCAACTGACTTTGCAGCCAAGGCTCTTTGGGTGATAACCATATTGGTTCCCCAGTAGAAGATCTGAATAAAGATCATGCCTGTTAGTAAAGTGGGCCAGGGAATATCTGATTGGGCGTCACCAATCAAGGTAAGGCGTTCAATCGGGATCCCTGATAGATCCCAGTTGACGGCATTAAGCGCTAGATAAGAGACCACGACCCCCATGAATAATAAGCCAATACCATTGAGGCTATCTGAAATCGCGATGGCTCTTAGGCCACCAAAAATGGCATAGATAGCGCCGACTACAGCAAAGATCACGGCCAACACTGTCACTGAAATAGATAAGCCAAACATCGACTTCATAAATAGTGAGCCGGTATACAGTACTACAGGGAGTAAGATGAAGGCGTAGCCAAGCATAAACAGCACCGACACCATGGCACGGATCCCTTTGTCTTGATATTTGCGCTCAAGCAGCTCAGTGGTTGTGGTGCAGTTGTATTTGTAATAGATAGGGATTAACCACTTAGCTAGGATTATCAGACCCACTGCTGCAGCAATCTCCCACCAAGCAACGATTAAGGTTTGCGCCCCATTCATTCCCACAATCTGCTCGGCACTGATGTTGGTCATCATCAATGAGCCTGCCACGACAACCCAGCTTAAGCCGCCGCCAGCAAGAAAATAGTCTTTGCTATCACTGGTGTCGCGAGTGATGTTTCGGCACTTTAGGTAGGTGATTAAGCCTACCAAGGCGGTTAAGCCAAAAAATATAACGAGTTGAATAGTCTGTTCCATGATGATCCTTCACTGCTATTTTAGTTTTAATATCCGTGTGTAACTCATTGCTTTAGGGTTGAGTTCTAGCTTGTTTGGCAATAGTGCCTTGAGCATGAGTTGGCGCAAGGCTAAAGCCAAACGACATAGCCTCTGGCGCGATACGATAGGGGGTATGCACGGGGCGCCCCCATGATGTATCTCCCCCCACTCCCATCTGCTTGTAATCGATATTCCAGGTGACAAAGTTGCGTGTGGGGATCTCTGCACCATGGTTGGCAGTGACTGGCACGAGTCCTGATGCTGACCCTTCGGCATCGCCGTCTCTAAAGTCGATATCGGCTTGAGAAAATGGCCATAGGCTGGTTTGCAGTAATTCTTTTTCCATAGTGGTTTGGGCAAGCAAGCCTGTACCTTTACTGTTTGTCACTGCCACATAACGTACGTCGGTGCGTTGTCCTGTTTCTTGTGGTCTAGAGTAACGATGGAAGGTTTTCTCAATGGGGAGAACATACCAAGCAACAGGGTTCCCCGTTTTTCTATCGGCGTAAGTCTCTTCAGGGCCGCGGCCAAAGTAGTGCATAAAGCGCATCTCAAATGGCAGCTTAGCTGAGAAGCCAAATCGAGGCAGGTCGGCAAGCTCGATATCACCGGGGGTAAACTGACTATTGACTAACAGTTTACCTTGCTGGCTCACGCGATAACGGGTTTTTAAAGTAAAACCCAGTGTAGGGTGCTGGTGGCTAACATCCAGAGCCGGTGCGTTGCCACTGATATAGTTGATGGAGGCTAGAGTTAACTCTGCAGCCGCATCTTGCCACATATCGGCCCATTTAGGCATTTGGTTACCCAAGTCGTTATCTGTTGGGGCGCGCCAGAAGTTAGGCATGAGAGGGCTATCGAGTAGTACTGTATCATTGGCTTTAACTTTGCTCAGCCAACCATTGCTTCTAGCGATGAAATACTGGCTGTCACCGTTTCCTAATACCCAGCTGTCGTCCGACTCTTCAATAGCATCAATCGTTTTTACGCTCACAGCTTTAGGCGTGTGCAGCTCAAACTGCTCAAAGGCTATAAGGTGATCGGTGGGCAACATAGGTTGCGGTGTATCGACTTTTACCTCTAGTAAAAGCTGATACTCGAACTCTGGTTTTTGCTGCATGAGCTCAATCGCGGTCTTAGATAAGCTAAAACGAATCGCTTTACTGGTGTCGGCTTTGATGTGTGGAAGTGCTAATAAGCCGTCAGCCACAGATTGACCATCTTGCTGCACTGTCCAGACTAAGTTTAACCCTTGCGTGTCGATAAAGTCATAGCGATTTTTCAGGGTGAATTCGACGTTTTGCTGCTTAATACTCAATCCTGTCAGCTTAAATGGCTGATAGACTTTTTTCACTTCAGATAGGTGGGGGTGTGGATTTCTGTCTGGATCCACTAAGCCATTATTAAGAAAGTTACCGTCGGTAGGCATGTCCGGGTGGTAGTCTTTGCCGTAAGCCCAATAGCGCTGGCCATTGTCATTGGTAAAGGCCAGAGACTGGTCGACCCAATCCCAAATAAAGCCACCTTGCAGCTGAGGATATTGGTCTATCACGTCCCAGTAATCTTGTAGGTTACCGACAGAGTTGCCCATCGCGTGAGCATATTCAATCATGATAAGTGGTCTATCTGTATGCGCCTTCGCGTACTTTTCAATGCGCTCAATCGATGGGTACATCGGGGCAACGATATCGGTATAAGCATGTTGCCCAGCGGGTTCATATTGCACTGGGCGGCTCGGATCGCGCTGTTTTATCCAGTCATAGAGGGCGGCAAAAAGTTTGCCTTCTCCGGCTTCATTACCGAGTGACCAGATGATGATAGAAGGATGGTTTTTATCACGCTCAACCATGCGTTCGACGCGAGCCTTGTGGGCGGGAAGCCAGCTCATCTCGTTACCAAGTTGAGTCTCCTTATCTATCGCTAATGGATGAGACTCAATATTGGCCTCATCTATCACATATAGACCATATTTATCGGTGAGACTTAACCAGTAGGGATCGTTTGGATAGTGGCTTGAGCGCACCGCATTGATGTTGTTTTGCTTCATCAAGCGGATATCGGTTTCCATGCTTGCCCGGCTCACTACATGGCCGGTATCGGGGTCGGTTTCGTGCCTATCGACGCCGCGAATCGTAATCGCTTTGTTGTTGACTAATAGCTGACCCGCTTTTATCTCGACACGGCGAAAGCCTATCTGTTGACTGCTAGCTTGCAGCAGTTTTCCTTGGCTGTCGTTAAGGCTAACAATCAGCTGATACAGGTTTGGGGTTTCTGCGCTCCAAAGTTTGGGAGACTTGAGGGAGAAGTCGAACTGTTGGCGCTGCTGTTTATTAAGTTTAGTGATATCTTGTTCACCGCTGCTGACTTCAACGCCTTGAGGGGAAAGTAGTCGATAGCTGAGGCTGACATCTTTGGCTTTTGCATGGTTTTCAAGTGTTAGCTTAAGGTTAACCTCGGCGTTATCTAAAGCGTTTGAAAGTTGATACTGCGCGTCAATATCGCTTATACGCTGCTTTTCGGTGGCATAAAGGTATACATCGCGCTCAATACCACTGACTCTGAGCATATCCTGGCTTTCTAAGTAGCTCGCATCACTCCAGCGGATAATTTGTAAGGCCAGTAAGTTTTTTCCTTGGGTCAAATAAGGAGTGATATCAAATTCGGCTGGCGTTTTGGCGCCTTGGCTATAACCCACTTCTGTGCCGTTAACAAACGCAGTCAGTGCCGACCGCGCTGCGCCAATGTGCAAGAATACTTGCTTATCTTGCCAGCCGTTAGGCAGGCTTATTTCACGACGATAGCTTCCCGTCGGGTTATGGTCTTCTGGCGCATCGGGCCAAGTCGTAGTAAATGGATAGCGCTCATCTAAATAGATGGCATGGCCAAATCCTTGGGTCTCCCAGTTACCGGGCACTTGAATGCTCTGCCAGCCCTCAAGATTAGTATCAGCTTGAGCAAAATCCTTGGGAACACTAAAAGGATTTTTAGCGTAATGAAACTGCCACCGACCATTAAGATCGAAAAAGTTACTGCTGTCTTTAGGCTGATCTTTTAGCGCGTTGGCTAAGCTCGAATAACCAAAAAAACTGGCATGCGCTGCTTGTTTGTTTTGCTCAAAAATCTGATGGTTTTGCCAGCGCTCAGGGGGCGCGCTGGCATAGCTCACAGGGCAAACTAAAAGCGCAAGCAGAGCGGTCAATAGCGAGCGGGCTGCAGCGTTATTACGGGGCGATGGTAAGGGCTTTATAAAGGGATGATTTTTCATTATTTATTATTCTATTGTCGTTATTGTATTTGTATTTGGGTCTTTCTTGTTATGTGCAGGCTATTTTCGCTGCCAAACTATCGCTAAATGCTGATTGTCGGGGCTAATGGCTATCCTTGAGGCGCTTAGGTAATCAGCATTGGGTTGCGGGATTGGGCTAATCAATTGCCAGCTTTTATTGCTCGATTTATCCCAAGCAACTAACTGGCCATTATCGATGTTAAACAGCCAGTTATTCTGACTCCAGGCATAGTCTTCACTGGCAGTATTCGAGAGTGGGATCAATTGGGTGTGGCTGTTATCTTTTGGTGAGAAGCGCTTAATGACTCGGTCGCCATCTAGCTGTTTATGTAGATAACTAAAGGCTTCATCATTAGGAATGGCATGGATACTTCTGCCAACATTTGCGACCACAAAATGACGTTCATCGGCGGTTTCGCCATTGGGTTCAAAGTAGAGACTGTAGGCGTATCGAGCCCAAATTAGCGTGCCAAGATCTTGCTTAATTGCGTAGTAACCAGCTGGAATTAAGCTATTAATAGCACGTTGGCGTGGGGTACTGCCTGTTTGTTGCCATACACTTTGATGGGGCACGCCTTGCTCGACCACATAATTAACTTGGTTGTTTTCCGCAGCTGTTTTAAAGGCTTGGGGAGAGAACTCGCTTTGCTCCGGGGTAAATGTGAGCTGCGTTATACGATTGTCGGCTATTTGGAACTGATAAATATCATTGTGGCGAGCAGAGGCTTGCGGGCCCTCACTTGGTGCGGCTTGCCTGTCTGAGGTGAAGAATAGCTGTGAGCTATCTGGTGTAAAGCTTGGCTGATTATCGTAACCGTCTCGCGCAGTGACTGGGCGACCTTCTGATACTGTCCACCCTTGTTGATTATCTTGGTAATTAAGTTTGTAGATCCAGATATCAAACCCAGCGGCAAAGGCGCTGCTGGGGACAAGAAGTAGGGCTGTTAAAAACCCATAACCCGCCAGAGTAGTATTATTATTTTTTGGCATTGTATGTTAGTGGTCATCTTATACTCGATAACAAATAACATACGCTATAATGCGGATAATGTATACAATCAGCTCTTTTGCGACATTTCCACTGACTCAGCCTGGTTTTCATGCTTAATAATATCTCCCGCATCAGGGTTATCAGCTTCATTTTTACGATTGATGGCATCTGGATTATCTGGTGCTGCGCCGCCAGGAGTGAGTAGCTCTTTGACCAGGTGTTCAACTAAACCCGCACCTGCCGCCTCATAGAGGTTATATACGCTATGTACGCCAGACTCGCTAAGTGATTGAGCATCTTCTTTATACTTAACGATGGCGCTTAGTTTACCTTGGTAATCATGTAGCTTTAATTGCTCCACCGCAAACAGGTTACCCACGTGATGAGGCATGGTTAGCAAGACTAATTCGAGATTAGGCGCTCTGTCTAATTTTTCCCAGAAGTCAGTATCAGAGGCATCACCTTGCACCACGTTTCGGCCTTCATTTATGTGGAAGTCTACCAGTTCTTGTTTGTGCTCAACCCCTAATATTTCGCCATCGTAACGGGCTCGAAGCTCATCATAAGCACCTGAACCAATCCGCCCCATACCTAAAATTAAAAAGCGTGGATTGCCGACAGGAATAGGTCTATCTTCCGGGTGTAGAGGGTGTTTTTCTAACGGCTTGAGCCTGCTTTGAAACTTCTGATATAAACGGCTAGAAGCGGTATTGAGCGGCGCGGCAAACAGGAAGCTAAAGCTGAGTGCAACGGCGAGAATAACCATCCATTGTGGCGGTAGCCATCCCTTTGAGGTCGCAACCGCTGCGACAATTAAACCAAATTCGCTGTAGTTACCTAAGGTAAATGAGCTCATTAGTGCGGTACGAGAACGCAGTTTAAAGTGGGTTAGCAAGTACATAAATAGGACGACTTTAATCGGCACGACAAGGACTAAAATTGCGGCCAAACCGATGTCGGAAAAGGTGGGTAAACCATTTAGGCCTACCGTTAAGAAGAACGCGACTAAGAATAACTCTTTAAAGTAAAACAGTGATTTAGCCAGCTCTGATGATTTAGGGTGCCCCGCCAGTAAAATACCAATGACCAGCGCACCCAGATCTGGCTTTAACCCGACGAGCTCAAATAGGCCAGCGCCCATGACGAGTGCCATCACCAAGCCAAATAGGACTAGTAGTTCACCGTGTCCAACACGATCGAATGCTTTATATATGAGGGGTTTTGCCAGCGGCAGTAACAGTAAACCTAGCGCCCAATATGAGGGGATATCCCCTTTAGATATGGTTAAGAAAGCAACCGCGAAGATATCTTGCATAATCAAGATACCAATAGCCACTCGGCCATAAAGCGACTGCATATCACCTTTATCTTCCAATATTTTTACCGCAAAAATGGTACTGGAAAAACTTAATGCAAAGGCAAGTAACGCAAATTGTTCTATCTCTAATCCTGTGAGCTGCTCAAGCCCTAATAGGCCGAGCAGTTTCAGTAGTGGGATAAAGAATAGCATAGAGCCGATTAGATGCAGGCTGGAGCCAGCCCAAACCTCCGCTTTAAATAAGCTGCGTAGATCTAACTTAAGACCAATGGCAAACAGTAGAAGGGTGACACCTAGATTGGCAAGTTGCTCCAACATAGGCAAGCTGGACTCTTCAATACCAAACAGAAACAGCACAAATCCCGCAACAAGATAGCCAATTAAGGGGGGCAGTCCCACGCGGCTAACTAACATGCCGCAGGCTAAGGTGATAATGAGTATAGCGGGTTCCATGATGCTCCTTTCTTTATAATATGTACCCAAGCCATTGGATACAATGATGCACCATTGTATAAGAAATTTATGAAGTTGAGCTGAAAATTGTGAATAAATTTAATGGTTATTTGCGGTGTTGTGAGCTAGGGAAGCTTAAAAAGAAGCCCCGATTATTAAAGATAAACGGGGCTTCTAAAGATAAGGTTTAATTTGCGCTAACGGCTTAGTTAACTAAGTGATCTAAATGCTCTGCAAATGCTTTTGGTCGCATAAAGCCTGTAACTCGCAGGTCGTCACGAATTACGCCGTTTTCGTCAAACATTAACAAAGTCGGTAAACCGAGTATGTCGTAGTACTCCAGCAGCTCAATATCAACCGCATCGTTTTTGGTGACATCAGCTTGTAGCAATACCATTTGATCCATGCGTTCAATGACGAGTGGATCTTTAAAAGTGATCGCTTCAAACTCTTTACAGGCCACGCACCAGTCAGCATAGAAATCGACCATTACCGTCTTGCCTTGTGCTGTTGCAGCAGCAACTTCAGTATGCAGGTCTAGGAGTGACTTTATGCGGGTAAAACCGTGATTTTCAGCTGTGCTATTAGTGGCAACATTGGTGTTGCTGCTAAAACCCAGCTTGGTCATTACCGCTTGCATGCCATATGAGAAGCTAGCGAGTAGCGCTAACATCAGTAGTACTGAGCGAGTGGTTTGCTTCCAGTTAAACTCGGTAAGTTTGTTCTGGTGCATAAGATAACCGACTAAAGTAATTCCCCAGACTGACCAAAGTAGATCTGAGATAAAGCCTGGCCAAATTCGACCTAGCATTACAATCGATACCGCGATGAGTAGGAAACCAAAGAAAGTCTTGATGATGTCCATCCAGCGACCAGCTCTTGGTAGAAGTTTTCCGCCAGAGGTACCAATAATCAGCAATGGCAGACCCATACCCATACTCAACACGTACAGGGCTAAGAAGCCTTGTAGTAGATCGCCCGTTTGCGCCACATAAATAAGCGCACCAGACAGTGGCGCCGTGGTACAAGGTGATGCCACAAGGCCAGAAATAATGCCCATGACGAACACGCCTATGACATTGCCACCTTTTTGGTTGTTAGAGAATGAGTTCATCTTTTCCTGCCACTTAGCAGGCAGTTTCAGGTCATATAGACCAAACATAGATAAACTTAAAACAAAGAAGAGTATTGCTAACACAATTAGCACTGCAGGGTGCTGCAATGCTGCTTGATACTTCATGCCAGCAGAGGCAACGATAAGGCCTACTAGCGAGTAGGTGATTGCCATACCTTGAACATAAACCATAGAGAGGCTGAAGGCTTTTGCGGTAGAAAGCTTCTTACCTTGGCCAACGATAATGCCCGACAAAATGGGGTACATAGGAAAAACGCAAGGCGTAAGCGCAAGGCCGATACCTAAACCAAAGAAGATCACTAAGGTCCACATAAGGCTATCTCCTGACAGCATAGCGCTTAAGGTATCTTGTTGAGTAATTGGGGCTTTTACGCTTTCATTGGCTGATGGCGCGGCACCAAGTGCTTTATCTGTATCACTAAGCAAGCCGTCATTAGCGGAGACTTCAGTTAGCTCAGCCGTTTTTTTAGTTGGCGGAAAACAGAGTTTACCTTCGGCGCAGCCCATAAAAGTGACATTGAGTTTACTGCCAGCTGTGGCTTCTTTAATCGCGACAGGCATCTCGACGTAAGAGTAGTAAACTTCTTGCTCGCCAAAGTATTCATCGGTGTGGGGTTTGCCCTGAGGTAGCACGACTTCGCCTAAAACGGCACCGTCAGCGGTTTCAAATTTAAGTTTGTCACGGTACATATAGTAACCGTCGGCAATGACCCAGCTAATTTTTACTTTGTCGCCTTGCTGTTTAAAGTCGAACACGAATGCTTGATCGACAGGCATGAGCTCAGGCTCACCCTTTAAAAAGTCAAACTTATTGCTACTGAAAATACCGTCGGCGTGTGCCAATGGCGTGAGCAGTAGTAGTGAGGCTAAAAACAGGTTGATAATTCTTTTCATGGCTGTGTAGTTTCTTTTATCCAATCAAAATAGGCTGGCAGTCCTTGGGTTACAGGAACTGCAATTAGCTCGGGTACATCATAGGGATGCAGCTTAGAGAGTGTGTGCTCTATCGCACTGTAATGCTGCGCTAAGCATTTAATTTGCAAACTGAACTCTTGCTCTTCACACAAGTCTCCTTGCCACTCATATACGGAGGTGATCCCTTGAGAGATCTGTACACAGGCAGCAAGCTTATTTTTAACCAGCTCACGGGCAAGGGTTTTTGCTTGCTCCTCGCTGGGGCAGCTGGTGATCACTAACAAAAATTCGTTTTGCATTAAACTATTTCTATTGTCCAACAGATTAAAATTGTATTAAGCCAACTATTGTATAATGCCAATCAAGGTTCATTGGCTATCAATATGGCGAATGGCTTTAAAAAGCGAATCGATACTTTACGTGTTTTACCTTAGGCTTGCATTAAGGCATCGCTAAAATAGTGATGCCAGTAGTTTTTGCTTACAATTACTCGCCTAATTGCGGCACCAGTTAGGATTTATACTCTCTATATAGCAGTTTAACGGTCGTTAATTACAGACTAACAATAGGTGATCACGGTCTCCCAACAGCTAGCTACTTGAAAATAGACCGAGTAACCCCAATTTAGTTTTCATCACCAGCAAAAAATGTGAGGTCAGTGTGTTTTTTATTTTGTTATTAATTTTTGTTTTAGTTCCTGTGATGGAGCTATCAGTACTGATCCGCGTGGGTGAGGTGTTAGGTAGTTGGACAACGGTTGCATTAGTTATTTTTACAGCCGTCGTTGGGGTGTCTTTGGTGCGCAGTCAAGGTATTAGCACCTTGATGCAAGTGCAGCAAAAGCTGGCCCGTGGCGAGGCGCCAGGTCAAGAGATTGTTGAAGGCATGATGTTAGCGGTAGCAGGTTTACTCTTGCTGATCCCAGGTTTTGTAACTGACTTTCTTGGACTAGTACTGCTCACACCATTTATGCGAATTCCTGTCGCTAGGTTCTTCTATAAACGTATGCAGCTCAAAGTGCAGGCGAATGGTGGCTTCCAGTCAGGTTTTGGCCCCGGATTTGGTGCTGGAATGGGGCCTCAAGGGCAAAACCCATTTGAACATCCATTTGAAAATAAGGGCGGTCAGTCGCCTTTTGATCAAGGTAATACCTTCGACGGTGACTTTGAACGTAAAACCGACCCAAGTGATAAGCGACCTGAAAGCCATCAAGTAAAAGGAACGACCTTTGAAGGTGAAACGGTTACCAGTGACAGTGATAAAGAATCTGACGATAAAGCACAGCCAAAACCTTAATAAGTAAGGCATAGATTGTTATTGAACGCTAGTGAGTTACTAGTGATCTAACTGCTTAGGATTACGGGGGTAAAAGCGGTCACCGCGGCGTTCTATTAGGTTAAATTTACGGGTGTTTTTATAGGGCAGCTTCATAAAGCCTGACACCCCTTTGCCCTGAATTTTATCCACATGGGCTAAGATCCTATCCAAGCTGGCACGAAACGCTGCCTGTTTTCTCGGATTAAGTAATCGCAAGTAGCTGTGGATCTTCATATGATTAGGCAGCACCTCAAAAATAATACAGCCGGTATGGTGGATCTGATTTATCCAGCCAAGTTCGGTCATAATCTCTTTCGGTAGCTCTAGGTTTTCCTCCGGATCGCGACCATCTTCAAAGTAAGAATGTAGCCGTGATTTGTCTTCAAGCGATGGCACATTACCCACCTCAAAGGGGAGCTGTTGATCGCAACCCGTCACAAATGGTTGCGTGCTGTCTTGGCGTTCAATGTGCAAGGTGTCGCGGGCATTAAAGAAGCAGGCTTTAAATACGCCAATGCGACGAATGCCACGAGCGAGTGTCACCATATTGTTGACGGCAACCGTAATGGCATGTTTTTGCTCGGCCTTATAAATAGCCAAA
Organism: Shewanella sp. 125m-1; assembly: GCF_052977065.1. Lineage (NCBI taxonomy): Bacteria > Pseudomonadati > Pseudomonadota > Gammaproteobacteria > Alteromonadales > Shewanellaceae > Shewanella > Shewanella sp. 125m-1. Next base: position 47,780 of record NZ_JBRILT010000023.1, on the reverse strand, counting down.
TTGGAGTCGATAAATACGCCGGTTTCACGCCAGTGGATGGCTAAGCCACCTACAATGGCATATTGGCTTAAGCGGCCAACTGCCGCAATAAAGCCTTTTTCGGTATCGCCCATTCCAGCCATAAAATTACGGTAGTATTTCTCTAACTGTAGGTCATCCATTTTGGCTATTGGATCGTCGCCATTATGCTCCTTCAAGAATGACTTACGCGAGCTGTAGCTAACGGTCTCAACTTCTTTGTCTCTGGGGAGGATCCAGACAGGGATCTCGGCAACGAGCGGCGTGGTGTCAATTTCTGGTAAGTGCATACGGTGACTGTGAGCCATGCTTTTTAAAAAGTAGTCACCGGCTTTTTTTCGTTGCTGTGGGTCATCGCTGAGCATGCCATCTAAGGTGCGCGCTAGCTCTACTGGCAAGCCGATACTGGTAGCGGGGATGACTTTACTACCAAAGCGACTGGCCTGGCCCGACGCTAAAGCGTAAAGGGTGGCTGCAACGCCTTGTTCATCAAACCTCGGGCTAGAGAGGGCGCCGTTAAGTTGCTCTTCGCCAATAAAATACACGTCTCCCATACGGGCATTGGTATGTTGTTGATCGCTGGACATTAAGTCCATCACATTGCCGTTAACGGGATTACCTTGAGTGTCACGCTGTGCAAATACAGCAGAGCCCCAGTCAATCAGCGATAGATGTTGAGTATGAATGTCATAGACGAGGTTTGACGGTTTGATATCGCCATGAATGAGCGGTCTACCATGGTGTAGATATTGTAAGATAGCCGCGAGTTGGCGGGCTATATTCATCACCATGGCAACCGGTAATGCGCCTACTCTTACACAAAGTTGTTCAAGGTCCTCACCTGGAGCACGGGCCATGACCAAAATCCCTTGCTTACCTACGTGTTCAAACTTTATCGCTGGTGGCACGTTAGGATGGATGACCTGAGAAAGCATAAAGGCTTCTTCTTCAAGCCTATCTTGAATATGCTGAGGCAGAGTTAACCGAGAGAACTTAAACACATGAGCCTCGCCCTGCTTATTAACGCCTGCAAACACAAAACCATAGGCGCCTTTACCCACGAGTTCTAAATCTTTATATCCCAACTTACTTAACTGCTGTTTACACAGGCGGATCCAGGCTCTGTGTTTACGGGCGTCATTGGCACCAAGCAGATAAACAGATTGCTCTTCTGAGATGTAAAAGTGTTGCAGTTCTGGTGTTTGCAATGGCGTCCCCTTCTTCAGTGAGTTCCATTAAATCAATAAGCTGTAATAAAGTCCAAGCTCATTGAATTATCGCACTTATGTCGAGCTTGTAAAAAGGTTATCTGAATCACACCTAACCAATATTTTTGGGTTAGATATTGATGCATATCAAATCTACGGGAATAAGAGAAAGGTAATCTTGAAGTCAGTACTAGTATAAATGGTATAAGCCAAAGAAAAGGCTTAGATATCAACTAAAGGTGGCTTTATGTCAGGACTAGATAAATCCCAGCTAATTGAATTGCTTGAATACCCACGTCGACGTATTTTACAGTCGATGGAGCTAAATTATTGCCCTCATGCAGGCTTTTTTAACCCGACGGATATGGAGTGCATTAATTGTCACCAAGGTATGGAATGTACCTGGATGAACCACAATGACGAAACCGTTGCGGTCGAGAAGAAATCAGCTGAAGAGCTGAAGCAGCAACTTCTGGTTGCGGTAGATTTTATTGATTCGAGTTTAACACCGCATCACTTGTCTCGTCGTAATTGCGAGTGTGAAAACTGTGTCTGGTTGAGGAAAGTTCAGCAAGTGCTTAATGCATAGTCGTGAGTGTATAGCCGCTTCAGTTTAATCTGCTTCTGTTTAACCTGTGAATGCAGACGCAGTAACAGCATTGTGACTTGGTATCTTTAGTGATAACCGCTTATTTATTTTTGCTTCTATTACGCTCTGGCTATAGAGTAATGGCCAAAATGGTATACCAAGTCTGAGCATCACTTGTCAAAGTGAGCGCTAATTCGTTCCCCTGATGATTCTCATGATCATGGTCATACCTTGGTTTCTTTGGTAATTGTTTTTTAATGCAAATTTGTAATTACCATTTGTAATGGATATGGACTATGCAACCAAGCTTTTGGCATGAAAAGTGGGACGCCCAGCAAATAGGTTTTCATTTAAGTGCGGTTAACCCTTTGTTGGTTAAATATTGGCCGCAACTTAATCTCGCAGCAAATACACAAGTTTTTGTTCCTCTATGTGGTAAGTCATTAGACTTGTGTTTTTTGGCTGAGCAAGGTCATGAAGTGCTAGGCTGCGAGTTAAGTGAATCAGCTGTACAGCAGTTTTATCAAGAAAATAGTCTAGCGTTTAAGGTAAGTGTGGTCGAAGACCATCAACGCTTTACCACTGAGCAAGTCACCATTTTTCAAGGCGATATTTTTACATTGCCAGTATTAGAACCGCAAAGTTGCACAGCCTTTTACGATCGAGCAGCGCTAATCGCTTGGCCGGAAGAGATGCGCTTAGCTTATGCGCGTCAGCTTACTAAATTGGTTTCCGCTAATAGTGTTGGCTTATTGATCACCTTAGATTATCCACAAGCCGAGTTAAATGGCCCGCCTTTTGCGGTATCAGAAGATTGGGTTCAGGCCAATCTAGGTGAACATTTTAAAATTGAGCGTTTAGCTTGTAACGATGTGTTGAATGACAACCCTCGCTTTGTGAAAAAGCAGGTATCTTGGTTGACGGAATCGGTTTATAAGCTGACGAGAAAATGAGCAGGCCCTAGGGCGTGACTACGTCACTGCGAGATCGCTGCGCTACTAGATCCTATACATTCAAAAGCTTAAAGCTGGAGTTTATCCGTCGCTTCTATCTTTTGTCTTTAGCTTTTGTCTTATAGCAGGACGAAGTCCGCTCTAGCAGTGAGCCTGCGAACGTCCTAGTAGCCCGAAGGGCGTCCTCGAATCTTCTTGGCTTTTAGCTAGATCCAAAAAAGCGACCCTAAGGTCGCTTTTTTGTGGCTTAAAATCGTTAGAGAGTCTTAAGACTCAATCGATTAGAAGTTGTAACGCATACCAATAGTGAATACGTTATCATCTTTTAGGTCAACTTTAGCAGTACCCACTTTGTGGTCGCCTTCGTACATAGCGTAGTGGCCATATACCATAGTTGATTTAGAGATCTTGTAGTCAGCACCTACAGTGATTGACTGAACGTTGATATCGTCACCAATTAGTTTACCAGCATCTGTTTTTACAGAGTTTTGGTAGTACTTACCGAAGCCGCCTTCGTCCATGCCGTATTCAGCTTTTAGGTTAACGCCGTTTAGGTTGTAAGCAACGTTTACGAAGTAAGAGTTACCTTCTTGGCTCGTTGTTTGGCTTTCAGTGTTCTGGAATAAACCACCCACTTTAAACTCACCTAGTTTAACTTGTGCTACACCACGGTATGCATCGATGCCACCGATAGTGTTATAAGCCGCAGCTACATAGTAGTTTTGCGCCTTAAGCTTCTTATCACCAATAGTTGCACTTAATGCGTACTGAGCATCATAAGACTTAACAGCGTCTTTATCATCAGCATCAATATAGTTGTCTTCCATTAGGTAAGTCGCGTTTAGCGTCACAAGATCGGCAATCTTTGGTGAATAGTACCAGATACCATCAGCAGAACGTGATTGACCACCCACTAGACGGTCGATATCGGCGTTAGTGTTACCAAAAATATCAACGCCGCCTTCAGACTGCTTGAATACTGTGTCGTTACGACCAACAAGTACAGTACCAGCCTGAGACTTAAGACCTAGGTAAGTGTTACGCGCTTTAAAGGTTTCGCCAGAGTTAGTTGTGTTCTCAACTTGAAACTCCATCTGGTAAACAACGTCGATGTTGTTAGTTAGGCTTTCAGTACCTTTAACACCTACGAAAGAGAAGTTGTTTTCGAAAACAGTCCCTTCTTTACCATTTTGAGTCGTTGCACCTGTATCTGAGTTAGTTACAGCTAGATCTAAACGACCGTAAAATCCTGGACCATCGGCTAGCGCGCCGAAAGAAGCTAGGGTTAAAACTGATGCCACTGACGCAGAGATTAGTGTCTTTTTCATTTCATTTGCTCCCAGAACCTAAGTTCCTATTCGTTTCTTATGGTTTTTTACATAAACTTTTGTTTTTGTTACAAGCATCCGAGCTCATAACAATTGTGGGGCTAAATATTACAGTTTTATGGCATGAAGAATGTGGACTAGATCATGTTTTCAGGGGTTCAAGATTAATTTGCTACTTTTTTGTGACGATTGGAGAGCTTTCGTTGTTTATTTGGTGATTTATATAGAAATAAACACTTTAAACTATCTCTAAAGGGGTATTTTAGCGGATTGCGAGAAAAGTCGGTCTTGCTTGTTTAGTATTTACTAAGGCTGCGAATGGGGTGATCTTGTGCCTATTGTGAGATTACAAAATTAACCAGTGAGCTTCTTTAAGGTGGAAATCAAAGCAAACGGCTTAAATGTTAAGTTTTTGTTGATGAAACCTTGCCTACAGGGCAGTTGCTCGTCCCTATAAATAAATCATCTAAAATAAAACCTCTGAAACTCAATCATCTAAAACTCAAGCATCTAAGCATCTAAGCATTTTCAGTTTCAACATTGAGCACCTTTGCTGTGATATTGAATATTGATTGGTATTAGGCGTTAAGACTGGGGTAAACAGATTGGAGGGAGGCATAAATTAAAAAGGCAGCTAACGCTGCCTTTTAAGCCCATTTGTTTAAGTCAATTTTTATAAGCCATGTATTAAAGCCTATTTGACTCATTAACCAATAGATTAGAAGTCGAAACGCATACCAACAGTGAAGATATCATCACTTAGATCTTGCTTCGCACCGCTCAACTTCATGTCGCCATCGTACTTAGTGTAGTGACCGTATACTAAGGTGTTTTTGCTTAGACGGTAGTCTGCGCCAACACTGAACTGTTGTAACTCGACATCGCTTACTGTTTCTAAGCTAGCGCCATCAGTGCTTCCAACGTAACGGCTAACATACTTACCTAGACCTGAGTCATCGTTACCGTACATAGCTTTAAGTTTTAGGTTACCCATAACATAAGCTGCGTTAACGAAGTAAGTATCACCTTCAAGGTTTGAGTACTTGCTGTCAACGTGTTCACTGTTTTGGTAGAAACCACCTAGAATAACCTGGCCAAGTTTAACTTGAGCTACACCACGGTAAGCTTTTACGTTGTCGATGCTGTCGTTATATGCTGCAGAAACATAGTAGTTCTGTGCTTTAAGCCCCTTGTCACCAACGGTTGCACTTAGTGCATACATGTTGTCAGCGTCAACTTTCTTGCCATCAACTTCTTGAGCATAGTTGTCGTCCATTAAATACGTTGCATTCAATGTCACTAAGTCAGCAATTTTTGGTGAGTAGTAAGTAAAACCATCGGCGCTACGAGATTGGCCAGCAGCTAATAGATCGATATCTGAGTTAGTGTTACCGAATAGGTCGAATCCACCTTCAGAAGCTTTAAATACAGTGTCGTTACGTCCCACTAGGATAGTACCAGCAGTCGCTGACTTTAGACCTAGGAAAGTGTTACGCGCAGAAAAAGTGTTGCCTGAGTTGTCGAAGTTATTAACACCGAACTCCATTTGGTAAACCACTTCAAGCTCACTATTGATTGCTTCAGTACCTTTAACACCTAACCATGAGAAGTTGTTCTCAATGATGGTGCCAGACTTTTGGTTTTGCGTCGCAATACCTAGGTCTGAGTTAGTGATTGCAAGATCGGCACGACCATAAAAACTTGGGCCATCAGCGAGTGCTGTAAAAGAGGTGGCGGCTAGTGCTGAAATAATAGTGGCAGACAGAACAGTTTTTTTCATTTTCATCTTCCTGTAGCGAATCGCTATTTATAGTTGCAGGCTATCAATAATCGTCAGCCCTATCTGTGGGCCAACAAGAGTGAAGCTGTATTTTTCGGTCGAGATTCTTGCACGGAATGGGAACTTTGGTTCGTGATCTAGGTCATGTTTAGTGGATTTTACGTGATACACGTCATGTCGTTTTACTGTTTTTAAACAGTTGGTTACGTTATTTTTAACAAGAGGTACATTTCAGGTGTCTACTGGCACTCTTTTTGTGAAAATGATTTACAAATGTTTTGCGGGTAAAGTAATTTTTTTAGGGTTTTTCCAGCGTTTGGGATAAAATATCAACGCAGTTGCGCTTTCTATTTTCTACAATGAGTATCATTTTGAATAATCACACTTTGTCTGACGCTTACTTAAATCGCTTTGCTGGGATAGGTCGTTTGTACGGTCAGCAAGCTCTTAGTTTTTTTGCCTCCGCCCATGTAGCCGTTGTTGGCATCGGTGGTGTGGGGACCTGGGTCGCAGAATCTTTAGCGAGAAGTGGTATTGGGCAGATAACCTTGATTGATCTGGATGATATCTGTGTGACGAACACTAATAGACAGGCTCATGCGTTAAAAGACACTATAGGTGAATCTAAAGTCGAAGTGATGGCGCAGCGCCTAAAACAGATCAACCCTGAATGCATTGTTAATGAAGTAGAAGACTTCATTACCCCTGAAAACTTATCTGCATATTTTCAGGGTAAGAAGCAAGGGGGAGAGCTTGATTACGTCGTGGACTGTATTGATGCCGTTAAGGCTAAAACTGCATTGATTGCGTGGTGTAAGCGTCAAAAGTTACCCATTGTCACTGTTGGTGGCGCTGGTGGACAGATGGATCCCACTCAAGTGCAGGTGGCTGATTTAGCTAAGACCTATCAAGATCCGCTGTTGGCTAAAGTACGTAACCAGTTAAGACGCGAATATAACTTTTCCAAGAATGTCGCCCGTCGCTTTTCAATCGAAGCGGTGTTTTCAACTGAGCAACTAGTTTACCCACAAGCTGACGGCTCTGTATGCAGCACCAAGGCTACGGCAGAGGGAAGCATGAGAATGGATTGCGCATCAGGATTTGGTGCGGTGACAGTTGTAACTGGGACCTTTGGGTTTGTTGCTGCAAGTCGGGTATTAACCAAGTTAGCTGCAAAAGCAAATACATAGCAGAAACTAGCCACTAATAAGGCGCCAGTTAGGCGCCTTTTTCTTTTCAGCCTGGAAGCTGTACCTTTTAGGAAAAAAGGTAATCCTCTTTGGATGAAATGTAATGTTGAGCATTAGCCATTAACTATTAGCCACTTACTATTAAATGTTGGCACTATTTTTGCTTTTATCTAGGTAGGAACAGATTTCTGACACTGGGTAAATGGGTATGCAAAAAGTGGCTTTCAAACTAACTTCTTTTCAAATGATGTCGCCTAAAAAGTTAATTTTTACAGCAATGCTATGGCTTGCACTGGCGTGCGCTGCACTATTATTTGCTCCTAAAGCGCTGTTGGCCTCATTGAGCCTTAATGAGTTTTCTCAACAAAATGCACACTTTATTGGTTTGGGTTTAATCATTGGTGCGGCTTTTTTATTGACGCAGATTTTAAATTATTTTCTAGATGAGGCGATTAGTCACTTAAGTGATAAGCGCTCTCTTGAAATTATCGAGGAAAAAGTAAAGCTGCTCGACCCAACAGAGAGAGCCTTATTAAGGGAGTTTTTCTTACAAGGTGAAACAATCTTGACCCTACCAGAGCAAGAGACAGCAGTTAAAAGTTTATTAAAGGCAGGAATTTTGGAGCACTTAGGTAACCAGAAGCACTATGCTATCCAAGGCTCAACAGCAGACTTTAAGATTTCAATGCGGGCTCGTGTTCACCTTAACCGCCAAGTGTTACGTTTTCCTGTCGGAGAGCCTAGCCCTGAAGATATGAAGAACTTGATTAAAGCGCGCCCACATTTCGTCAATAGCTTTGCAGTACCACGAAAGCATGCTGCTTAATACGCTATAAGTGACTAGGCTCAGTGGCTCTATAGTTAATGGCTTTAGCAACAGTACTAGCAACAGTACTAGCAACAATACTCACCAAATTTACCCCAAAAAAATGGGGGCTGATAGCCCCCTGCATTAGAATCAATATCGAAAACTAATTTTCGGGATCCGCAGACTTGGTATAGAACATCCACATTAGATACGAAATGATGCCAATCGTACTAAAGATAACAATCATTGAGGCCAATCCTATTGGGTTGCCAAACATCAAATCTAACCAGAATGCCATTTGCGAAATCCTCTTTCTTTTTAATTCCTAATAACCATACGCTTCGGTGCTTGTGAGTTTTTTGATCTGAGTCAATTACCGCTCCAGTTATTAAGAAAATGAGGCTGTATTGTTAATGAATATGCTGTAGATCACGTTTTACTAATTTTACCTGTCAAAGCAGATAATGGATTTGGCGTTTGTTTAGGGCGAAAGTGAGCGTTTATAGGCTTTTGAGATTGAAAAACGCTCAGTTGATACAAAACTCAATTCAAAGTACTTGCCATTCATCTGCTGGTAGGTATAATTCCGTTCACTTACTGAGGTCGAGCAGATTTACAGTGAGTGTTATTGATAATGCCTGAGTGGTGGAATTGGTAGACACGTCGGATTCAAAATCCGATTTCGAAAGAAGTGACGGTTCAAGTCCGTCCTCAGGTACCATTATCAACAAAGCAACCTGCCATCGAGCAGGTTTTTTTATGCCTGTAATTTGGCTATGCTAGGCTTAGCGCCACTTCCAAGCAATCTTTCATCACCAACTCCCTGCAATTTCATCTGCGTATTTTCACTCCATAACCAGCAATTCATCAGCCCCAAAAATCAGTTTATGGTCTATATATGGTGCATCACCTGCCAAATCTGTGCACAACGCAATCTCACTAAATCCAACAATCTCCGGTTCTTGCCAAATAACAAGCCAACATAGCCAAGGGCTTCAGGCTAGCTGTTTCATGGTCGTACCATGGTGACTTTACGGTGCTATGAGTTCTTTTATGAGTTAGTGGCTTGGTTTGAGTAGGTCACTTGATCGTTTTAATGAAATAGCTGAAAGCCTTGTAACTTCTCACTTTGATGAGAGTGTTTATTAAGGTCGTAGGGGATAGATACATAATCATTACTCACAGTCGTTCACCATGAATTGACCATAAGATCTGGGCAGAACGATACGCTGTGTTTAACACGTTGATCATTTGGTACTTCTGTGCGAATTTAAGCATCACTAGTAACAAGTTGATTTGGTGCTGCAATGAAGATGATATTTGTGGATGCGGAAAACGTAGGGGTAAAAGAGTTAGAGAAAATTGATGCATCAGTTGTAGATAAAGTATTTGTTTTTTCGAAATCGGAAACGGTTAAGTTGATATGTGAGAAATCCTTGTACTTGTATCTCTCTGATTATCCGAGTGCTCCAAATCAGGCCGATTTTTACATTATTGCTTATCTTTCTAGAGTGTTGCTAGCGCTTGATAAGAAACAATTAAACTCTGTTCATTTAGAGTTATATAGTAATGATGAAAGCTTGATTTTGGCTTTTGAATTTCAATGTAACCAGTTAGGTGCAGCTGCTATATGTATTCGCACTAGGGAAAATACAGTTGTTCCCATAGTTAATACTTCTACGCCAAAGCTTAAGTCACCACAAGATAAGGTCTTTTCTGCCTTGAAATCCCCACGCGCATTGGATCCAAGTTTACAGAAACAGTTGGGACTATCTAAATCAGCCTTCACTAAGGCGATTAATGAGTTATCCAATAGTAATAAAATTCAAAGATCTCAGCAGTCTAAGAAAAAGTGGGTTAGGTGTTAATGGTTGAATATTGAGGATGATTTAAATCTATATTTCAGACATTAATACAATGAGAATGGTCCGGTAAACGGGTTCAGTTAAATTTTGTGAGTGAGTTTCAGTAAACTTTAACTCATTACGCTTTAAAGGATAATTATGGGAAACATTATACTGGTACGTAGTCCAAACGAGTTAATTTCTCGTAATATGGCTGGCTATGGCTGGGAGCGTATAGACATGTCATCTTTTGAAAGCTTTAAGCTATTGATGAACTATGTCAAAGAGAAAAATATCGATATTGGTCGTAAGAAGAATCAAATATCTAGATTTTTCCACGCAAAACCCGGCGATATTGTAATAGTTCCCGTGTCCAGAGCGATTATCCTAGGTGTTGTTAGAGAGGGGAGGACATATCAGCATGATGGTGGCTACGGTGCTAATCGAATTAACGTTGACTATTTTAAGAATGAAAATGGTGAAGCAATAAGGATACCTCGTTCAAAGCTCTCTCAGGGCTTGGAAAGTAGATTGAAAATCCGAATGAGCATTGCCTCATTGAATGAGTTCTCTGAAGAGGTTGAAAAATACTTAACTGAGCTAAAAGAAAATAATCGAGTTTGCTTTGACAGTATCTTCCAACAGCAAAAAGATAAGCAGGTTGCTGACTTTAAGGAGGTTCTTCTATCTAACCTGAGAAATGGTTCGACTAGCTTAAAAAGTGGTGGTTATGGGTTGGAAAGGCTTATAAAAGAACTGATGGAAATCGAGGGCTATTCAGCGCATATAGCAGCTAAGAATAAGACCTCTGATATCTCGGATGTCGATATCGAAGCGAGTCGTACTGATCCTGTGTCGAGTAATCGAGTATTTATCCAAGTTAAGCATCATAGTGGTGAAACAAGTGCGTGGGGTATCAAACAACTCGCAGCTATTGAAGAAGATGAACATGTAGATAAGTGGCTGATTACAACTGCGCGAGTATCCACTGAAACTCTACAGCACGCAAAGGATGAAAACATTTCTGTTATGGAAGGTGAGACGTTAGTTGATTGGATATACGAACGAATTAATGAGTTATCACCATTAACTAAAGAACAGTTAGGCGTTGGAATATTACCTCAAGTAATTACAGCATAATTGCTTTAGATACTTGAATCATATTAGGTAAATTTCAGAACCTGTTTACGGTAGTGGTGAGACGTCGCTACTACCCGTAACAACCCCTCATTCAAACCCATATTAAATTAATGATCACTTAATTAATTTGGAGGTTTGAATGAGCCACTTATCCTCATCACATCGACTTACCACCGCATTCCTAAACAATCTCAAGCCTAACCCCTCAAGCTCAAAATCCACCGACTATGAAGTTAACCTATCGGCTATGAAAGACTCTGGTTTACCCACGGGTGTTCGCTGCCTAGTGGGTAAATCAGGAGGTAAACGGTTTCTGCTCCGCTATACCAGTCCCGTAACAGGTAAGAAGGCATCCATCAGCTTAGGTAAGCATCCTGAAACTGACCTAGTAACCTTACGTAAAATAGCTAAACAGTATCGGCAGCAAATCATTGAGGGTATTGACCCAAAGCTAGCGCGTGATGATAAATCAGCAGATAGCACCATGACATTAGAACGCTTCTTTGAAGATGTGTATGTTCCGCTGGCAAAGCAGACTAAACGTAGCTGGGATGATGATGTCACTCGATTTAAGTTGGCTAAATCCATTCATCATGTGCCGATTAATACCTTAACCCCAGCACACTTAATCAAGGTTCAACTTGAACTCGCTTCAAAGATTCAAGGCTCTGGTAAGCCCTATGCTGTAGCGACCATTAATCGAGTATTGGCATTGCTAAAGACCATTAATAAACAAGCCTATCGATTGCTGGACACGCCATTCATTGCCGATAAGGTCAGCTTATTAAAAGAAGACAATGTTCGTACTGGTTACTTGTCTGAATCTGAACTCAAGACCTTTATTGGTCATGCACTTGAGTATGAGGATAGAAGTACAGGGGCGTTCTTAGCCATGTTGTTCTTAACTGGTGCAAGAGATAAAGAGCTGAGATTTCGCTTGTGGTCTGAGGTGGATTTACATGAGAGAACCCTCTTTATTCCACATACCAAGAATGGCAGTAGCCATACACTTTACCTAAGTGACTACATGGTTCAGATTTTGGAGTCAGTGCCTAAGGTGACACATAACCCCTATGTCTTTACGGGGCAGAAGTTAGGCCAACCCATTAGTCCAGCTCGATATGCACTTAAGGTAATTAAAGCCAAGATGGGGTTGCCGGATATTCCTGGTGACAAAGCTAACATCACTCTACATAGCGCAAGGCATACCGTTGGCTCATTGTTGGCCTCTCAAGGTGTGCCGTTACATGACATTGCCAAGCAGCTGAACCATTCTGACCTATCAAGTTCTAGACGTTATTCTAAGCTGACTGTAGGACGTAGACGAGACATTGGTTCACGTTTGTCTGATATGGTTTCAATGCCCTCAATTTAAATACCCACCATATTAACATTGACGAAAAAGCCCCTGTTTAGCTCACGCTAAGCAGGGGCTTTTTCATTATTAAAAGAAACCCACAATGAAGAAAATTACTCAGTTCGACCAGATAGCAGCCTTACCACTACCAACCAATATCAAAGACCAATTGCTGGCTCATTTGATTGAGCCATTCGGTGATGCTGAAACCGCACAATCCATTTGGGACGAGCTAGGTACAACGCTTTACCTCATTGAACATAGCGACACTGATAACTCGCTTACATCGGAAACTGATGATGACCAATACTTTATTCAGTTTGTTATTGATTACCCTGAATGGGTGTTCTTACTTAACGATGAAGATTGCCCTTGGTTACTTGCTCTGACCATTACGACCTCGGCAGGGAGCGGCGCTTATTTGTGTGCACCTATGGATAGCCGAACATTACCCGTAGTTAAGCTTGCTGGACAAGTTGAAGACTCAATTTAACCTAGTTAAAACCACATAGTATGGAGGTGCCTCATGGCGCATAAATCAAAGAACAAAACCTTAGTATCGCAACCTGAAATCACTAACGAGCTAGCTATTAATGAACAAGTTGAAACAGACTTAATCACGGCAGATAGTGTTGTCGATAATGAGTTACCAACAACTCAAGCTGAAATAGCGCCGCTTAATCACTTCACCCATATCGTTTTAGAAGGCAAGGCCAAGAAGCTATCGCCTAAAACAACTAACCATGTGTTCTACGAAATCGCCTTGCATGATGAAGATAACCAGTTGTATTTACGGTTATCAGGTAATGAAGGTGGTGGGCTTCACTCTATGGAATGGATAAAGCTTGAAGATATTCTGGCTGTACTTGATGAGCAATCGGATAAGCCCTTTAAAAGTACCGTGATTAAATCAGTATTCAAAGGTGGCAGTGCAAATAACGCTGGCTTTATGGCGGCGTGTTTACGTGGATTGCTACTTATTAATCCTACTGAAAAGTCGGTGTTTCTGCATGTTTTAGCCCCTGAGTACACACAACGTCGTGATGAGTTGCGCTCTCTAGCTACTACTGAAACCACTACTAAATAAGCTGTAATTCCTCATCAAGCCTTACCCTGTAACACCTTTCTAAATTGACATACACCACTCTGACCAAGAGTACCGACCTAACCCTTTAAAAAGAGATTTTATTATGAACTTAACTTTTAACGTTGAGCGCTTACTGCTGCCTGTAACAGTGGATTTGCAAGATAAGCTGAACGAAATTGCTAACCAACAGAACTTACCAACTGCATCAACTAAGGCTTTGACCTTTAACTTTCGAGATACCAGTTACAGCGCTGAAGAAGGCGGCTGGCATCCGGTTGAAATCCGTATCGAGCAAGAAGATGGGCAATGGCATTTTAGTTACATCACTGACTTTAGCTATGTCGGGCAACCATACCCTGAGCTGGCTAAAGAGGTCGATTTTGACTTTGATAATGGGCTAGTGTCATTTGCTTACATGAGACCGCAACCCATTAGTGAGATTTCAGCAATGGACTTTTATCAGATGTGGGAGATGAACTTTTTAGCCTATGTCGAGATGGATGTTTTCGATGAAATAAAGGTAGCAACAGACTAGGCCATAAGTCGTCAACGTGGCTTAAATCACCATGTATGAACCATAAAATCGAGTTGAGAATATTGGGCGTTATTCAGGCTTGCCATTGCGCCATGCGAAGCGTGGGGTAATGACAATGGCTGCTCTCATGGTGGTATTACCTACAACGTTTTGCCAATCCGTTGAGTCTGAATTTCAGATGGGAGTGATTTGATGGGGTTTACAAGATGGTGTTTAAACCAAAGAGGGGATTTTGATTTTAACTCGTCTAGCTGGTTTACACTGAGCTTTTGGCATAGGAGACAAACCTTAAAATCGCTCTAACGAGGCGTAAAGTTCGCGCATTAACTCAAGCTTTAAACTCACTGGTGATAGCACTTCAATTTGAGGCATCCATGCTTTGAGGATCGGTATGATTTCACCTAGCTTGGTCACTCGACAGCTAACTAACACACTGCCATCAGCGAGTTCTTTTAAGATTTGCTGATTTGGCAGAATACAACCATCAACAAAGAGGTGAACTATCTCATGGTCAACTTGCAATAACACATCGGCATTGTCGGCGGTTATCCATTCCATGCCTTGTCGGTAAATGTCTTCTTTAACTTTAGGCACTAAGTTGAATTTATCAGGACTTAGCTTGATGTTCGTTATCTTGCTGAGTCGGTAAGAATACAGCGCGCCTGACAGAGTTGCAGCGAGATACCAGCCGCCTCGGTCATTGACCAACAGATAAGGAGATACCGTTTCGATAGCTTGCTGACGATAAGTGAAGCTAATGATGGACTGACTCAGAATCGCAGTAGTTAGTTGCCTAATAGTCCCTTGAAGCTGTTCAGTATTTTCAATTCGAGGACTTTTAAACAGCAGGGTTTTATCTATGTGCTGAAATGGCATGCCGTGAGGTAACAGTGAAGATAGCCCTGTGTTGTTCAATATCTTTTGAATGCTTGATGAGCTAACCCGACTCAGTGGTGCAAGCTTGTAGCCATCTTCGCTCTTAACAATCGGGGCTTTGATAAGCCTTTCGTTAAAGTCACGGCGCAAGGTCTTATCACTAACCTGATAGTCATTCATTAACTGCTCAATCGTCAGTACTTCACCCATAAACAAACGGGTCAAGATATCACTTAGTCGAAAGGCTAGCTTCTCACTCTTATTACTCATTTCATTATCGTATCGCACACGCTGGACAGGTTAAGTCCGGTCAATTTTGAAATGAGTTAATTCATCGCGCACTAAGATTTGGCATAGCTTTGATAGGCCATATAGCACCTAGCGTTGGCTTTAAAAATGAATGAGTTACATCAACTGGACACAACCTGTCCAGCCCTCGGAGGATACTAGCTCCACAACTTAACTGACTAAATCCTCTTAACTAACTTAAAAAGCCTTAACCCCCTTTAACCATAATCAAAATTGGAGATTATCGATGTCGAATATTGAATTCGAGCGTACAGACTCAGCTGTACTTATTTCAAAGCAAGAGTACCAAGCGGTATTTGCGCATTGTCGTGCAGTGCTCATTGCACTTAATGGCTCAATCAAGAAAGAAGATGCAAACACTGGCACCTTGGAAGCGGCATGGCGATATGGCGTTAACCCATTTGGCCTACGAGGAACGCTACTGTTTAGAGCGTTAGATGATGGTGCTATCTCTATCACGGTTAAATCTGGCTTTAAAGATAGCTTTAACACTACATCAGCCGTGGAAAAGAAGACGCAGGAGATAATGAATGCGTTGCTAAATCAACAAAACGCAGAGCCTAATAACAATGCCAACTTAGGTCATTTACCGCCATCAATTCATGCTGCACCTGTTAATGCATCGCGCAATAAAACCAAGTTAGCTATGGCGCTATTATCATTTTTGCTCGGTGGTATGGGCGCGCACAAGTTCTACGCCGGAACATGGGGCTGGGGATTAGTGTATTTAGGCAGTTGCTTCATTTTACCGGGAGTGTCAGCGGTCGTTGCTGTGGTGGAGTTTGTAAGAGTGCTAACACTATCGCCTGAAGTATTTGATGCCAAGTACAACCAAGAAGCGCCTAAACCCTTTACGTTTATTTGGTAGGGCTATATAAGCGCCTGACCATTGCCCCTGTTACTAAGGATGATGACTGGGCGTTTTCATTTAAAAAAAGGAGAAACGATGTTAGATAAATTACCTGCGCCAACGAGCGCGATAGTCATTAAGTGCAGCAATACCGATGAAATCAGTTACGAGATAAAAGGCAGCACAAAAGGCGCGATGAAAGGCGCAACCACGGGCATGATGGTAGGGCGGTTCTTTGGTCCGGTTGGAATGGCTGTGGGAGCAGGGGTCGGTGGCACGATTGGTTATGTGCTGGGTGAGGAGGATTAGCTAGGCAAATTTGAGCATCAGCAATAACAGTGAAAAGAAGAGGGTTTCGTGACCTTCTTCTTTTTTCGTTTTAGATTGTGACGCCAAAGCCTTGTTAGATAAGGCTTTAATGATTGTGTGATATAGGCTCGTTGGGGATATACACTAACGACTAAACACACTCAATCCATCAACCAAAGTCCCATTGGATATCGTCGTTGAAGATAAAGTAAAACTCTTTGTTCTCTTTTGAATATCCAAGTCCAAGGGGTTTATTAGATGCTAGCGAACCTAGATAGTAGGCGAAATGAGGGCATGCACTTCCCAGCTTATCCAATGCGTTTTCTAAGTTCTTGCGGTGGCTTTCAATTTCCTTCCTTTCTTCATTGTTATCAATTTTGGTTGATAATTTAAGTGAGTCGCCGTGTTTAACGAACCAATCGAGGTCTTTTCGCAATATTGTCTTTAGATACTCTTGAGTTAGGATTACCTGTTCACAGAGCGCGTTGATTTTAGGTAGTAATTTTTCAGCAGCTAATGCGATCTCTTCTTTTTTATCCCAATTATCAGTTTCAAAGTATCGACTTAGTAGATCGTAAAGCTGGTTGCGTAGCTTTTCCTCATAACCATGTTTGTCACTTTTTTTCTTTGTGTTCATACCAGTATCGTACTGATTATCAAGTTCAATCGCGTAAGCAGAGTAGCCTCTACCAATGCTGTAGGAACTTTTGCGGTACTCTTTTAATATTTTATACAGCAGAGACATACCTTTTGAGTTGCGCACAGTGATCGGTTTATCAGTTCCAAATTGAATTAGATAGCCTTTACTATCTGGTTTAAACGTTGCTTGAGTAGGCGTAGGGAACAGTTTACGAACTTCTACCATGATCCAGTTCGTGAAATCTTGCTCTTCCTTAATGGTTATGTCTGTAAACCATTGCTCGGATCTCGATAAATAAAGCTCATAATCTGAGTCTAGTTGACCACTTGTTGCAAAATCTTGAGAGAGTTGCGTTGGTAGACGAGACAAGCGGTTTAACCCTATCTCAGCGGAAGATATTTCATAATTGGGAATTACATTAGATCTCCATACCATCGATGGAATGACTGTTTTTGGTAAATCGAAATTCGGTTGAACCATTTGTTCAAAAAACGGGGCTGGTGAGAAATATTCTTCTTGAACGGATTTTGGTATACCGAGTGCTGTAAGTTCGTTGTTCAATAATTTGCGTGATAGCGTTACATGTGCAGTAATTAAAGCCAGATATGGTTTGTCTTCGTCGCTGTACTTTTTATGATCTAGTTCATCGAATGACACTAAGTCTAAATTACTTTGTTTGAAGATATTGAGTGGTGAGGTTTCAAAATCAATTTCTTGTATGTTAGTTGGTAAAAAGTAAGGAATATCTCTAAATGGAGATAAGTCCTGAAAATAATCATCCATCGTATACCTAAATAAATGACCATCAATGAAATTGCTTGCGTCAATGAACTCAACATCGGAGAAGTCATCGCCATCAATACTTGTGCAGCTTTCGGGGGTGACACTCAAGTAACAGCTGTTTGAAAAATAGTCTTTAGGTAAGCTAATCACTAAGTCTTTTCTAGAAAAATTTAGCTCTTTGTCTTTGGCTAAGTCCCACTCACCACGCTGATGCTCTACAGGAATTCCCAACTTTTGCTCTGCAAGCCATAGGCAAGCGGCATAAGCCTTTTTTAATGAAATCGCCATTTTCTTCTTTTTATTGAATTAATTTTTCTGATTCTCTCATTTTTTCCAATTCTTTCCAGCTTTGAGGTGTATCAGAAGCAAATATTTAGAAGGATTAAATGAGCAACACCCTAATTGATATGACTCAGAAGGTACTTAACGGCTTGTCTCGTCCCTGTAAGGGCGAGCAAGGCGTTGAGTACCGCTGGAATAAAAACCCTCGCCTTCGCGTTCTAGTTACTCAATCTTCCATACGATGGTTAGTTCGTTTTAGTTGGAAAGGTCAACGTTACTACGAGTCGTTTGGCACTTACCCTGAAATGAAGTTTGCGGACTTCAACCAACAGGCTTATCAGTTTATTGCTGATGTTCAGTCTGGGGCTTACCGCAAGGGTTCGCGATTAACTGTTCAGCAGTTCTTTGATGAAGTTTTAGTACCGCATAGTCATAAACATCATCGTGATCATAAAACGTTTCTTTCTCGTTCGAAACGGGTAATGGCATTTATGGGTCATAAGCGACTTTGTGATGTGACTCGTCGTGATGCTGAAAAGTTTCTCAATTCCTTGTCAGGTTTGGCCAATGCATCGGTGAATCGCTACCACGCTTTTTTATCTAAGTTATTTTCGATGGCTGTAGAGCACGACATCATTGAAAAGAACCTTATTAAAGGTGTGAAAAAGTTGGTTGAAAATAATACCAAAGACCGAGTGTTATCGACTAAGGAGTCTGAGAGTTTTTGCCGTCATGCTTGCGCTGAGGAGAACTTCATTCATGCAAGCGCATTGATGTTAAGTCTTTTAACTGGGATGCGTATTGGCAATGTCATTGGCTTATCTCGTTCCATGCTTGCCGATGATCTTACGTCAGCTCTGCTGCCTATGACTAAATCAGGTAAACCCCAACGTGTCTATTTTTCCGAACCTGCAAAACGACTGATCCGCAAGTGCCTCAAGGTTTCTTTTAATGATTGGGTATTCCCATCTTTAAAGAACCAACGTGAGCATATTACATACCCTCGTGCTTGTATGGCGCGTATTCAGCGAGCAATGAAAGACGAGGGGACTCTAAAAGCCTCTTTCACTATCCACGATCTTCGTCGTACCTATGCGACTCAAATGTTGATTGCAACCAACGATATTCGTTTGGCTCAACAAAGTCTTGGTCACTCCAATGTGAGTGTGACTGAGCGTTACGCCTATTACCAAAATAGCCATTTAGTAAAAGCCACTCAACAGACAGTTGAGGCGATGTTACCTAATTTTCAATTCGATTAAGGAGTACCAGATGAAACATGTATTAACGATAGAAGAGTTTGCAGCGGAATACAGTTTAAACGTTGCCACAGTGCGAACCAATGTCACTCGTAAGCCTGACAGCTTGCCAAAGGTATTACGGATTGGTCGCAGTGTGCGCTTCTTACGCACTGAAATTGAAAAATGGGAGAAAAATTTACTGGAAGCGGCGTAAGTCGAGAAATTTTCCAGTTCTTTCCAGCTATGTATAGTGCCAGCTGAGATGGGCTTGGTTGGCATAAAACTTAAATAAAAAACATAAATCGACGGAGATTTTATTATGACTACTTCAACTCAACCTTTATTCATTCGTAACGGTAATGCTGTGATTAATGCTAGTGCAGCAACGACATTAACTCATAACGGTGACTTTACGCTGTTGCTAGATGTTAAATGTCAAAAAGTCGCTTTTGAGCAAGGCGAATCGTCAGCATCACTGTTTGAGCGTGTAAAGAAAGCGATTAAACCTCATGAGAAATATGCCTTAAAACTGGAGAACGGCGGCTTTATTGACGCTCGCGTGATCTCAACGGTATTTGTTTCACCTAAGACTGACAATCTTGTTGTGGTTGGTGTGAATGAGCGCCCTTTATGCGTATTGGATGTGAAAGAATTTTCTGATTTAGATGGGCTGACAGAGGTGATCTTAGATGCGTTAGTTGGCATTGGTGAGGGTAACAAAATCCCTGTGATTGATTGGGCTGCATACAAGCGTCAGTAAGTTTAATTGCTTTAACACAATGGCTCTTCGGAGCCATTTTTTTTTGAGAGAGAGAGGGGGGTATGAAAATGCAAGAGTCATTGAACTGTTGGGCAGAAGATATGGATACTGAAATTGATGAGTCTGTTGAGGTGATTGATGTCGATGAGAATTTTGCTGATGCATGGGGTGATGCTAGTAACGATGAGCCACTAGATGAGTCGTTGAGTAGTATTAGCCTTGAAACTATGCCGCCTGTAGAAAGCGTAAGGGAGTATGTGCAATCGAAGAAAACAAGTAAGCGGCATAAAGCTCGCACCACGTTTTTTGAACGACCAATTATTTCATTCGACACTGAATATGTATTGTCTAAGTGTCGGAAGTTTAATCGAGTATTGAGTTACCAGTTTGTCGTGCTTCACAAAGGAAAACTATCAAAGTTAGTGTTATACCCCGACTCAACTAAGAAGTCGGGACGGCTGTCGATGGACTATTGCTTTGCTCGCGTAATTGAAAAGGCTATTGAAGATGATGTTTTGGAGTGTTGGCCTACGGATATTATAGTGACAGCCCATTTCATGAAAGCCGATATCTTTAATTTCAATCGTGCATTTGAGCAAATCAAAACGCACATTAAGGGGATCCGAAAGACAGTTGCGAGCTTAGGCGATGCTTATGCGCTTGATTTGAGCAAGGTGCTTTCTCGTCGTATTGATGATGAGCCCGTTAAGGTTACGGATAAGAATCGTAACTACCACACGTTACATCTTTCATTTTTCGACACTATGTTACTGGCTCCAGCTGGAAAATCATTGGCTGATGTTGGTGATCTCGTCGGCCTGCCTAAGTTGGATATTCCTGCGCCTTATAGCATCGAAAGAATGGATGAGTACCTCGCAGGCGATAAGGATGGTTTTGAGGCATACGGGTTGAGAGATGCTGAAGTAAGTGCTCGTCACTTTGATATGACGGCTGATTTATGCAAGGAGTTAGGCTTAAAGTCTGTGCCATATACCATTGGTGGCATGGCCGTGAAAGCGTTCATCAACTCCCTCGATGATGCTAAAGGTTATCGTAAGCTTTTTGGCTTTGAGGAAAAGAAGTTTGAAATCTGGGCTAAGGATAAAGCCAAGGTTCGCACTGTAACCGTTGAGGAGCCAACACTAGCACGTAAAACCATGGAGTGGTTTGCATCGGAGTGTTATAGCGGTGGCCGTAATGAAGCATTTTGGTCTGGCCCCACGTTGTCAGATACATGGAATGATCTCGATGTTCCATCTTGCTATGGCGCTATTACTAATGGCTTGCGGGAAATCGACTACGAAAACATGTACATGAGTCGTGATGTCAAAGACTTCTTTGGCGATAAGATGTCTCTAGCTTGGTTTGAATTTGAGTTTCCGCTGGAGACGCGTTTTCCAAGCATAGTAGTTCGGGATAAGGATTCTCTAATATTCCCGCAGTCAGGTGAGGCTCACTGTACTGGGCATGAATTAGAGGTTGCTTACAATCAAGGGGCGAAGATTACGATAAAGCAGGGGTTCATTTTTCCGTGGATGAATGATACTCGAATCTTTGAGAAGTACATGAAGTGGGGGCGGGAGAAACGTAAGAGCTATGAAAAAGGTTCCTTTCAAGAAAAGCTTGTTAAGGAAATGTTAAATTCAACTTATGGTAAATTCTCACAAAATGTTAAACCGAAACAGACGTTTTCAGTAGGGGATGGATACAGCAAACCACAGCCGCCATCAAAGTTAACTAATGCTTATTATGCATCCTATACCTGTGGTCTTGCTCGTGCGTTACTTGGTGAAATGCTTGCTGGGGTACCAGAGGATAAAACCGTTATATCGGTAACGACCGATGGTTTCTTAACGAACGCTTCTATTGATGAAATCGATTTGACTGGGCCCGTATGTCAGCGATTTCGAGAGTTGTTTCATCGTATGGAGCCTAACGGTGGTGAAATCCTAGAAGTGAAACATAAAGTGAAGCGACTCATCTGTGCTAAGACTCGCGCACAATATACGGTGGAAGCGATGGATGGTTGGGAGTCCGTTCTTGCCAAGGGCGGAGTTCGCCCACCTAAAGATACCGTGGATCATAATGCTTATATGGTGGAGCTTTATAAAGAACGAACGCCAGAGAATAAGATTGATTCTTCACATTTAACGTCACTCCGTACCATGTGTGTTGAACAGAAAGACATGCTGATGGAAAGAAAAGAGTCACGCTTGAATCTGGAGTTCGATATGAAGCGTGAGCCAATTAATCCACGAACTATCGATGTTGATGGTACTCCTTTAATCAGCTTTGACACTAAACCGTTTAAGAATGCTTTTGAGATGCGCTACACCCGTATTCGATTCGATGCTTGGCGCAAGAATCATTGCCTGAAGACGTTAGAGGATTGGCACGATTGGCATGAGCGACTCAGTATGTACAAAGCCAATGATAAGGGGGTGGTTCGCTTGAAGAAGGACGAGAAAGCTGATGAGCTAATGGCTCGTTTGTTCGTTCGATTCTATGGTCATGAAGAATCGGGTATTACCAAGAAAGATATTACCGCGAATGCATTGTCTGAATGGATGGTTGTGCTTGGTTATGACATTAAACCTAGTTTGGTTCGTAGTGCCGGGAGAGCGAAACTTGTTAAAGGTGTTGTGCCTGTTACCCAATCTACTTTGAAACTGGCGAGGCTGTTGGTAGATAAATTCCCTCAATTCGACCCAGTACCTTTGTTTAATGCTTCGTGTGAAGAAGTCCTTTCTCAATTAAATAAATAATTTTTCGTAAATGATTAAATACTTAGAGCCCTTGCCCTGCGAGGGCTCTAAGCAGATGTGTGTCTAGTTCGTAGGGGATATACATTAATAACTAATCAAACAATTCAAATTTTTTCCAAATCTTTCCAGCTTGTAGTTATGTCGCAACATCGCGGCGTTACTTAAGAAGCTAGGAGATTTAATCATGGCTAAACCAAAAGCAGCACACGTAGTCGTTCAAGGGCATCAACCGGGCGTTTACAAAACCTATAACGAAGTCTTGCTTCAAATCACTAATTATGATGGCAAGGTTAATTGGGGATGTAGCTCTGTGCGTGAAGCAGAAGAAGACTATCAAGCGATTTGTAATTGGCGCGCATTATCGCCTGAAAATGCATGTAAGAAGTTAACACTGAAGGAGGCTAAAGCTATTGTTGGTAAAGCCTAATGTGTAATTTTAATTAGATAGCCCATAGTGGGTACTGGCTTGTTCGGTACACCACTATGTGGCTTTATTATACTTCCCCCAAGCCCTATCTCACCTCCTTTACAGTATTTCAAGCAGTCCCCTCATTGAGTTGATATAATGCCGCCATCTAAGTTGTCAGCTGTCGTTAAGTGAATGATTTAACAGTAATACGAGGTGTGTTGTCGAAACCTTGTCATTCAACGATTCATTAGCTGACACAAATTATTGAAAACTCATCTGGAATACTGCTTACCTATGAATAAACAGCAATTAGCCGCTAAGATTTGGGAATCTGCCAATCAAATGCGCTCTAAAATTGAAGCCAATGAATACAAGGATTACATCTTAGGTTTCATTTTTTATAAATACTTGTCAGATAAGCAGGTTCAGTTTGCCATTAAAGAAGATTTTTCTGCTGAAGATATTCGTGCTTTAACCGAAGATGACTCTGAAACGGTTGACCACATTAAGAGTAACATAGGCTATTTCATTGCCCATAAAGACTTGTTCTCGACTTGGATTGATTTGGGTAAAGATTTTGATGTGTCCAATGTGCGAGACGCATTATCAGCATTTAGCCGCTTAATTAGCCCTGCTCATAAGAAGTTATTTGACGGTGTATTTGAAACCCTGCAAACGGGGCTGAGTAAGCTTGGTGAAAACGCGGCATCACAGACCAAAGCTATTAGTCAACTTATCCATTTAATCAAAAACATTCCGATGGATGGCAAGCAAGACTATGATGTGCTTGGCTTTATTTACGAATACCTCATTAGTATGTTTGCGGCCAATGCAGGTAAGAAAGCGGGTGAGTTTTATACACCGCATGAAGTGTCTCTTTTAATGTCAGAAATTATTGCTGACCACTTAAAAGACAAGAAAGAAATTGAGATTTATGACCCTACTAGCGGCTCAGGCTCATTGCTGATTAATATTGGTCAGTGTGTTGCTAAGCATATTGATGATGAAAATAACATTAAGTACTACGCGCAAGAGCTGAAGCAAAACACTTACAACTTAACGCGTATGAATTTGGTGATGCGAGGTATTTTGCCTGACAACATCGTGACTCGTAATGGTGATACGTTAGAAGACGATTGGCCGTATTTTGATGAAAATGACAAGGTTAACTCTTACGAGTCGCTTTACGTTGACGCAGTGGTATCAAACCCTCCTTACTCGCAAAGTTGGGAGCCAGAGCATAAAGAAACTGACCCTCGTTATGCTCGATTTGGTTTAGCTCCTAAAACTAAAGCTGATTATGCCTTCTTGCTGCATGACCTATACCATATCAAGCCTGACGGCATTATGACTATCGTTCTGCCTCATGGTGTGCTGTTCCGTAGTGGTGAGGAAGGTGCAATTCGTAAGAACTTGATTGAAGGTAATCATATTGACGCCATTATTGGTTTACCTGCCAACATCTTCTTTGGTACAGGCATTCCTACCGTCGTTCTCGTGTTAAAGCAAAAGCGTACTGAAACAGATGTGCTAGTTGTCGATGCGTCTAAAGGTTTTATCAAAGTAGGTAAGAATAACAAGTTAAGAGCATCTGACATTAAGCGTGTGGTTGATACTGTTATCAATCGTGAGACACACCTTAAGTTTTCAAAAGTGGTTAGCCGTGACGAGCTTCGTGCTAATGGTTATAACCTCAATATCCCACGCTATGTTGATTCATCTAAAGCTGCTGAGAGCTGGGATATCTATGCCTCGATGTTTGGTGGTATTCCTGAAACTGAACTTAATGAGTTTGCCCCCTTTTGGGAGGCTTTTTCAGGCTTACGTGAGACGCTATTCAGTAAATCATCAAGTGATTATGCAAACCTTCAAGTGTGCGATGTTAAACAGACGATAACAGCGCATGATTCAGTACAGGCATTTGCTACTGATTTTACAACTTCGTTTGCAGATTTTGGTGATTTCTTAAAGACAGAGTTACTAACCGATATGCAATCGGTGAATATCGAGAAAAAGCAGACGTTACTGAGTGCAGATATCTTTACTCGCCTTGAGTCCATACCATTAATTGATAAATACGATGCCTACCAGCTGTTTGATGATGAGTGGGAGGAGATATCTGGCGACCTTGAAATTATCCTGACAGAAGGTTTTGATGCCACCAAGGTTGTAGACCCTAATATGGTCATTAAGAAGAAGGCAGGTAAAGACACTGAAGTCCAAGACGGTTGGCTAGGTCGCATTATGCCGTTTGAGCTGGTACAAAATACCTACCTCAAGGTAGAGCTACAAGAATTACAAGACCTTGAAACTAAGCTTGCAGATATTGTAGTGCAGGTTGAAGATGTGCTTGAATCGCTCAGTGAAGACGACAAAGAAGCTGATACTGTTAGCGAAGATAAAACAGGCTTTGTTAATGCAGCTATAGCCAAAGTAGCTAAACAGCTAAAGGCAGAAGCTAAGAAAGGCTCCGTGTTTGCCGCTGATAGTTATGAAGCTAAGGTGATTAAAGTCGATGGTCTTATAACCAGCGAAAAAGCACTTAAAAAACAGCTAAAGACTCAAACAGCTGCATTACATTTAAAAACCAAAGATACCATTGAAACACTGGATGAAGCGCAAGTGTCTGAGTTACTAGAGCTTAAATGGATCGTGCCATTGGTTGAGTCTATCAACCGATTACCGACTCAGTTAATACAACAGCTGACTTCGCAGCTTCAAGCGCTTGTAGAGAAATATGCCACGACTTATGCCGATGTAGCCCAAGATATAAAGCAAACCGAAGACTCTCTAGCGTCAATGATTAATGAGCTAACGGGTAGTGAGTTTGATATGAAAGGTCTTAACGAATTTCAAACTTTCTTGAAGGGTGAGTAATATGGCTGATTGTAGCAATACGCCTGATGTTAGGTTTAAAGGATTTGAAGGTGAGTGGGTTAAGCATAAGTTGTTAGATGGATCCATTAAAATTGGAGATGGATTACATGGTACTCCTAAATATGTTGATGAAGGTGGGGTTTTCTTTATTAACGGTAACAATCTGTTTTCTGGAGGAATATGCATAACTAGTGAAACTAAACAAGTGTCTGAACATGAGTTATCAAAAGACGATAAGGGACTAAGCTCAAATTCTATACTTTTGTCTATTAACGGCACTATAGGGAATTTGGCCTATTATCAAGACGAAAGAGTAATGCTGGGCAAAAGCGTAGCGTATATTACCCTTGGGAAGTTTGATAAGACTTATATATATTCATACCTGCAAACTCCAAGAGTTCGTAATTACTTTGATGGCAACCTTACAGGCTCTACGATTAAAAACTTAGGGCTTAAAGCTATCCGGGAAACTGAAGTATTTATCTCTAAAGATGATTTAGAACAATCCAAGATAGGCTCTTACTTCCAGCATATCGACAAGCTTATTGCACTCCATCAAGCCAAGTTCGACAAGCTGACAGTATTGAAGAAGGCGATGCTTGAGAAGATGTTCCCTAAAGAGGGCTCTGATGTACCTGAAATTCGTTTTAAAGAGTTTTCGGGGGGATGGGAGGAGAGAGAGGTGAGTTTTCT
The DNA here is from genome assembly GCF_052977065.1 of Shewanella sp. 125m-1. Classification (NCBI taxonomy): domain Bacteria; kingdom Pseudomonadati; phylum Pseudomonadota; class Gammaproteobacteria; order Alteromonadales; family Shewanellaceae; genus Shewanella; species Shewanella sp. 125m-1. The sequence continues at coordinate 21,149 of NZ_JBRILT010000023.1, read as the reverse complement.
TGCAGATAGATATGATAATTTAAGAGTTCCAATTGCTGCTAAAGATAGAGTATGGGGGGGAACGCCATATTATGGAGCTAATGGCATTCAAGGATATGTGGAAGGGTATACACATGATGGCGAATTTATATTGATTGCCGAAGATGGCGCTAATGACTTGAAAAACTATCCAGTTCAATATGTTGAGGGTAAAATATGGGTTAATAATCATGCTCATGTACTTCAAGCAAAGAGTGGTGTCGCCGATAATAAATTTTTAAAATATGCATTTTCAAATATCAATATTGAGCCTTTTTTAGTTGGTGGTGGTCGCGCGAAACTAAATGCGAACATAATGATGAATATCAATATTTATATTGCATCAAACTTACAGGAGCAGTCCCAAATAGGCTCTTACTTTCAGAACCTAGACAAGCTTATCTCGCTTCAACAGCAAGAATTAACTAAGCTAAAAAATCTTAAAAAAGCCTGTTTAGACAAGATGTTTGTCTAAATATTAGCCTCGGTAGTGTATTAAAGCAGAATAATAAAAATGACCTATAAAACAGAAGCAGAATTTGAAAAAGCATTAATTGCAGAGCTGTGTAACAAGGGATGGGAAGATAAGGTCTTAAAAAATCCTACCGAGGCAGATTTGCTGCAAAACTGGGCTGATATTCTATTTGAGAATAATAGAGGGATTGACCGCTTAAACGATGCGCCTTTGACTAACGGTGAAATGGAGCAGATTTTAGAGCAAATCGCCGATCTAAGTAGCCCGCTTAAGCTTAACGGTTTTATCAATGGTAAAACCGTTGCAATTAAGCGTGATAATCCAGATGATGCATTGCACTACGGCAAAGAAATCAGCCTTAAAATTTATGACCGTCTAGAAATAGCAGCAGGTCAAAGCCGTTACCAAATTGTGCAACAACCTAGATTTAAGAGTCAGACTAAGATTCTCAATGACCGCCGCGGCGACCTGATGTTGCTGATTAATGGTATGCCGGTTATTCATATTGAGCTTAAAAAGAGTGGTGTACATGTTAGTCAGGCTTGTAATCAAATAGAGAAGTATTCAGGTGAAGGTGTCTTTACTGGCATCTTCTCATTAATACAGGTATTCATTGCGATGGAGCCTAATGAGACGCTCTATTTTGCAAATCCTGGTGTGGATGGTCGATTTAATAAAGACTTCTATTTTCACTGGGCGAACTACGATAATGAACCAATAAACTGCTGGAAAAAAATCACCTCAACCTTGCTATCTATCCCTATGGCGCATCAATTAATTGGCTTTTATACCGTAGCTGATGATTCTGATGGTGTGTTAAAGGTGATGCGTAGCTACCAGTATTTTGCGGCTAACGCCATATCCAATAAGGTCTCTAAAGTCGATTGGAAGAACCCTAACCTGTATGGTGGTTATGTTTGGCATACCACTGGTTCAGGCAAGACCATGACGAGCTTTAAGTCAGCACAGCTAATAGCTAATTCCAAAGACGCCGATAAAGTCATTTTCTTAATGGATAGAATTGAGCTTGGCACTCAGTCTTTACGTGAATATCAAGGTTTTGCTGATGGTAGTGAGGACGTGCAAGCTACCGAAAACACAGGGGTTTTGGTATCAAAACTTAAAAGCGGAGACCCTGCTAATACCTTAATTGTTACCTCTATTCAAAAGATGAGTAATATCACCGATGAAGAGGGGGGGCTTAAATCTAAGGATATTGAGTTAATTAACTCAAAGCGGATTGTGTTCATTGTGGATGAAGCGCATCGCTCAACATTTGGCGACATGCTCATTGCGATAAAAGCGACCTTCCCTTCTGCAATGTTTTTTGGTTTTACTGGAACGCCTATTCAAGATGAAAACCAAAAGAAATTGAATACGACTTCAACTGTTTTTGGTGAAGAACTCCATCGCTATAGTATTGCTGACGGTATAAGAGATAAAAACGTCTTAGGTTTTGACCCTTATAAAGTATCGACGTACCGAGATAATGACTTAAGAAAAGCAGTTGCCTTGGAAAAAGCTAAAGCTGCTGATGAGATTGAAGCAATTAGTGACCCTGTAAAGAAGAAGATTTATTACCGATATATGGATTCTTCACAAGTGAAGATGGCGGGATATGTTGGTGCTGACGGTAAAACCGTAAAAGGGATTGAGGACTTCATACCGAGTGCTCAGTATGAGCGTAAAGCCCATCAGGATAAGGTGGTTGCTAATATTTTAGAGTACCAAATAAGGTTGAGTCAAAACGGTAAGTTTAGTGCTATTTTTGCCACAAGCAGTATCCCTGAAGCGATTACCTATTACAGAATGATAAAGTCCCTCGCACCTGATTTAAAAATCACTGCGCTATTTGACCCTAATATTGATAATTGCGGCAACACCAAGGTAAAGCAAGATGGCCTTGTAGAAATATTGACGGATTATAACGAACGCTATGGGATGGATTTTACACTGGCATCTCATGCTAAGTTCAAAAAGGATGTTGCTGCTAGGCTTGCTCATAAGGACTCGTATACCAGAATTGAGCGTACTCCAGAGAAGAAGCTTGACTTTCTGATAGTGGTAGACCAAATGCTGACAGGTTTTGACTCTAAGTGGTTGAACACCTTGTACTTAGATAAAGTGCTTAGATATGAAAATATAATTCAAGCTTTTTCTAGAACCAATCGCTTGTTTGGTCCAGATAAACCATTTGGTAGTATTTATTATTATCGCTACCCGCATACGATGGAGCAGAATATTGAGAAGGCGATTGAACTGTATTCTGGTCATAAGCCGTTCGGATTATTTGCTGATAAGCTCGAATATAATCTGACTAAAATGAATGAAGTATATAAAGATATCGTCGATTTATTTGACCTTGCTGGTATCGCTGATTTTGTCACGCTTCCAGATGATAATTCAGAGAAGGGTAAATTTGCAGCACTCTTTAAAACGTTTAGCGTTCATCTAGAAGCTGCACGGATTCAGGGGTTTAAGTGGTCTGAGCCGTACTGTAATCGTGAAGATGGTACTAAACTTGTAGAGTTAAACCTTGATGAGGATACCTATCTTGTTTTAGCGCTGCGATATAAAGAGCTAGCAAGTGATGGCGGAGGTGATGGTGATGATTCTGGTACTGCAACCTATGAAATTGATGGGTACTTGACTGAAATCGAAACCGGAATGATAAATAGCGAGTATATGAATACGCGCTTTGAAAAATTCCTCAAGACGCTACAGCAAGATGATATTGATGATACACAAGTTCAAGCTATGCTAGACGACTTGCATAAGTCATTTGCATCGCTAACTCAAGAAGAACAAAAGTACGGCAATATTTTTATTCATGATGTGCGTAGTGGTAATGCAACGATAGAAAACGGCAAGTGTTTTAGAGATTACATCGTTGAGTATCAATCTAATGCTAAAAATGCTGAAGTCTACAATATAGTGCAGGTACTAGGGTTGGATGAAGGTAAGCTTAGAAAGATTATGAATACTAAGGTTACAGAGGCGAATATTAACGGCTATGGTCGTTTTGATGACCTGAAAAGTACCGTTGATAAAGCTAAGGCTAAGGCTTATTTTGAAGCTTTAGAGGGGGCAACGATTCCAGCTTTTAAAGTAAACATAAAGGTGCAGAGTTTGCTACAGCAATTCATTTTAAGCGGCGGTTTTGAAATTTAAAGATTGCTTATCTTAGCTTGTTTCACGCCTGTTGCGCTGATTGCAACAGGCGTGAAACAAGTAGGTTCTGTGCACATCAGTAGTAAGTTAGATCCAATAAAATCCTAAACTATGGGCAAGAATATCCTGCAAGATCCTAGTCTTTATAGTGACAGCAAAGGTGATTCGAAGAATTCAAAATCCGATTTCGAAAGAAGTGACGGTTCAAGTCCGTCCTCAGGTACCATTATCAACAAAGCAACCTGCTATCGAGCAGGTTTTTTTATGCCTGTAATTTGGTTCAAGCGGTGCTTTTCAAGGTAATACTTACTCCTAAATTGATGCAATATTCATATTGGTCACTCGCGATCTTAATATTCCAAACCAACCACACTTTAGAGCAGTTGTAGGCATTAGCATAAAAAAACCGACATGAAGTCGGCTTTCTAATCAATAAATTACCTGGTTCTAGCTTTTTAAGATCGCTAACTCTTTAAGATCTCAAGTGGTAGCGCTAGCATTTCATCACCACTACCAGCAAAGTACCAGATAATACCAATCAAGGCGCCTACGGTTGCTAGGTACCAAACCGTTGAAAAGATCTGGCCATATCTATCTAATGGCAGTAAATGACTCTGATGACGGGTTTTCCATTCAAACACAATTTCAGCACTACCGATAAGCAATAGAAAACCCAGTAATGCTAGGCCTAATGAATAGCTGATATACACACCAACCGCAGCGCCAAGAATACAGGCCACTAATCCCATTTTGCTGTTCATTGAAAAGCTAATGCTTTTCAGGATATGACCGCCATCAAGCGGCAAAATCGGCAGTAGGTTAAATAGGTTTAACAAGGCGTTAAACGTGGCTAAACCAGCAAAGAAGATATTGCCAGTTACCCAGTAGGCGACGAGAGAGGCTAGCGACATAAATAGGCCAAAGGTTGGACCCATGATAGAGATCACTACATCTTGCCAGCGGGTATTAATTTTCTCATCACTTAAAGCTAAGCCGCCCATAAAGGGAATTAAGTAGATGCCTTTGGTTTTCATACCAAAGTATTTCATCGCCCTGATATGGCCATACTCGTGAAAGACTAAACAGGCGATAAGGGCTAAAGCAAATTGGAATGAAAATAACCAAGAGTAAGCCGCGACACTGGCACCTGCCAATAGCACCTTAATCACCTTGGCACTCTTGAGTAGCTTAAAGCCCAGCGAGGCAAGACCAACGACACTGAATTGTCGCTTTTCAGGGATCGGTGTCGTGGGAGTTTGGCGTTCAATGTCTTTGGTGGTGCGCTGACCTGTGGTCATGACTTCATCATCTTTGAGCAAGCGATAATCAATGACAAAGGGTTGCCATTGTAAGTCTGTCTCTAAGGTGATTTTGATTGTCTGCAATGGTATCGGCTCGCCATCAATAGCGGGGACAAGGGCTGGATCTTGAATCGACAATTCAAAATTATGGCTCTTTAGTCCTTCATTATCTGGGCTGGCTTGAATAACAGAGACTAGAGTGTCTCCCCAAAACAGTTGCTGCCATCCCGCAAGTGAGCCTTCTAGGCGTAGCGGTTTTCCAAGGCAGTCGATTTTCAATAATTCCACGTCATGTCTCAAAGGAGAAAAGTGGCTTAATTATGCCGTGGATTTGTAGCTTAAGGAAAGTCGAAAGCGCTCGAACTTTCCTGAGTAGGTAATAATTAACCGCTAATGACTGTAATCGAAGCTTATTTCCTGGTTTTTGTTGCTTATATGGCAAGGCCCATGTTCTCTTTGAGTCCGTTGAAAGGCGTTACCGATATGTAGCTCTACATTGGAAAAGATATGTTTAAGCACATCGATGCGATAATGCTTGTAATAGTTTTCAACTTCAAGGTTTAGGCTGTCATACTCGAGTTCTTCCTGTGCTCTAACCACTATTATTCGGCGCTTTTCATCTAGCATCACTGTCACTTGCTCAACCATCATGGCGTCATCTTGCCACTCTACTTTTGGCGGCAGTTTTCTGAGTTGCGCCTCAATATTCAGTGCAGCGACCACCATGGATTTAATGCTTTTATCTAATTGTTTGAGTTGCTGCTTTAAATCCGTTAACGCCATGGCGCAATAGACTTCAGTTTTTGTATCTGCCGTCGCGCCCAGCGCTACCGCCTTGATGCCTTTATTCGCCTCGGCTTTGCCGCCAACAAGATCGCCGCGACGAGCATTTGCATCACTAACGATCAGTTGCTGTTGAGTGCGAGTATGACTGTGTAAAAGTTGTTTGGTGACGAGGATATTGCCCTGAGCTTCAAGCTGAGAGTATTGTACAAATTGGGCACTAATTTGTCCTTTGGCTATTAAGGTGGTCGACAAACTTAAGTCTTTTAATTGGCGACCAATCACGCCTTTACTCACCGTGATATCGCCTTCAGCATGTAAGCTGGCAGAGTCTACAAAGCCCATAACGGTTATGTCGCCACTGCTCTTGACCACCATGCCTTCACCGACATCGCCTGTGATCAGCACACTGCCTTTAAAGTCCACATGGCCATAGCTTACATCGACGTTCTTTATTTGTAATACGTCATCGACCTGCATTCCCGACTTGGTTTCCACCGGCTGTCCTGCAACACTGGCAATAAGTTGATTGGGGTTTTGCTTGCTCAATTCTGTACCTTGAGCAGGAGTGAGCTTAAAATCTTTTCCTGGTTTAGCAATGAGCTTTTCACCATATACGTTATAGCCATTAGTACCTTGAGTTGCGGGGGTCTTTTCAATCAGCAAGCTACCGGGTTTGACCATAATAACCGCGCCAAGATTACGCATATCTACGCTGCCATCACTATTCTCTTGTGGTTGCAGTAGTCGCTCTCTGGCAAGGGAGACTTTTCGCTCTAAACTAGCGCGAATACCATTCACTGCCGCTCGACCATTGGCAATGACGCTTGTGCATGTGGAGCCTGGAGAGAGGTGTGCAAACTCAGTTAATAATGCATCGATTTTGGGCTTGCTTAGGCCCATACTAATTCGTTGTAGCTTGAGGTTTTGGAGTATATCTCTGATATCAAGGTTTTTGCCGCCGTAGGCTGCGGTCAATGTCATGCTGGCGTGCATTTTGTCGTCAGAGACGTCAAAGCTTATCGTTGCATCACGTCTATCGGCAATCTCGAAAAACTGCTCAACGTCACCGCCCTCTTGGTGGTGTAGCTGATTGACTTTTATGACGGCTTGGGTGATTTGTGCCTGTAATGGACATAGGTAAGAAAAGTCTGGCAACGCTAATAATTGCAGCAGATCATTTTCTGTAATCGGCCCATGGTTATTCGGGACGATTTTTAATTCGGCTTTGTGCTTGTCTTGGCTTAACTCAATGAGTTCTGGGTGTAGCATAAAAATCCCCATCGTTATTATTTTTTTCAGAGATTGCTATGGGAGTAGTAACATATTACAAGCTGGTTAAAAAGCGCCACAGACAAATATTGTGAATCAAATAATTAAGCAGATATTACAAGCCTAGTGAGTGATCGGTTACTGCACTAGGCTCTGAGGGGGATTGATGCTGATTTATGGTTTGATGTTGGAGTAAATCTTGTATTTGTTATTTTCAGCGTTAACGTTCACTGAACCGAAGATTTCCGCAATGATATCTGAATATGGCAGATGGCGATTAGCCACAATATGGAATAATCCGCCAGACTTTAGTTTTTTTGTGCTGTCTTTAACAAAGTTGATGACAATGCTGGTGGTACTCGCTAAACCATCATGAAACGGCGGGTTGGAGATAATGCCGTCATAGTGGCTAGCCGTTTGTGCGAGTCCGTCAGATGCGAAAACATTAGCCTTAAAACCATTGGCTTGTAGGGTAAGTTCGCAAGAAGCGAGTGCCATCGCATTGATATCAACACACTCTAGTGTAAGCTCTGGCTGAACCTTGAGTAATGCTGCTGCAATCACGCCCGCACCGCAGCCAAAATCGAGTACCTTGCCACGCATCTTAGGTAGATTTTCCAACAAAAGCTGCGTGCCTTCATCGAGTTTTTTCTCGCTAAAGACGCCCACTAGATTACAAATAGTAATCTGCCCTTGAGGGGTGTCTAGCTGATATTGGCTCTGCCAATCTTTGAGCTTAATTTCGGGAGCTTGGCCATTGAGCTCACTTAAAAATAAGATGCAGTGACGTGCGTTGTCGGCTTTAAATGGCTTATCAAAGTAGCCTGGTAACTGTTTTGGCAGTGACTTAATGCCACCTTTATTTTCTCCGACAACGATAAGTTGCCCTTGAGGTTTAAGGTGTTTTGCCGCCAGATTAAATAGATATGGTGCTAACGCTTTGGCTTTTGGGAAGTACACGATAACCGTATCGAAATGATCATCATTAGGCAGTTGATGGCCAAAATGCAGGGTTAGATCTGCCGTTGCATAAGGCTGCATAATCAAGTGGTGATGATAATCTAATGCTAATCCGCATACGCTGCTGGCTGTATTTAATAGTTCTTTGGCTAGATGATCGCCTTCATAGTTGATCACCAATACAGATTGGTCTTTGACTAGATCACAGTTTCTGAGAAGGACTTGCGAAGCATTGGTAAGCATGAGTATTCAAGGTCAGGTGTAATTGCTGGCAATTATACCCCAACCGCTTTCGAATGCGAATTAGATGCTCTTAATGGGTGTTGAGTGTGGGGGGATAGTGGCTGTTGAGTGGGCTGAGCAGAGCATAAAAAAGGCCGCTAAACTTGTCATAGCGGCCTTTATACTGGTGGCTTTGCTGTTGAGCCTTGAGGCTATTTAATCTTTGGCAGTAAGCTCATCATCTTTTCGGCAATATCGGTATTATCTTGATTACCTTTAAACAGATCGGCCGCGGGCCCTGCGGCAAACACTTGCACATCACCACCTGTGTGTCCGCTCGTGGTCCAGCCGGTAAAGCTGCGAGTGTCGATAAGCTGTTTTAAGCTGGTTTCCAGTGCGGCTTTTCCTTGCATACGCGCATTACTCAGCTGCTGCAGTTCGTCTTGTGTGACTTCAAAACCTAGTTTTTGCTGAACCCATGTTTGCCAATCATCCAGAGCGATAGCTTGCTCGGCGATAGTAGCGGGACTTGCTTGCACGCCCTGAAGCAAGCCAGTATCCCAAGCATATTCGCCATTGGCACCGATAGACAGCCCACCAGTGTTGTGATCCGCTGTGACGACCATCAAGGTGTTAGGGTTCGCGCGGACAAACTGCTCAACCACTTCGATGGCGTTAGCAAAACCGTGCATCTCACCCATAGCGGTAGCGATATCATTGTTATGCCCCGCCCAGTCAATCAGGCTGCCTTCAACGAGTAGCACAAACCCTTTTTCATTTTGCGATAGCAGATCTAAGGCTTTTTGGGTCAGCAGACTTAACTGAGTTGAATCTTGCTGATCGATAACCCATGGCAGTTGCACTTCAGCAAATAAGCCTAAGGCTTTGCCTTGCGTCAGCGTGTCGAGTTGACTGAGCGTATCAATATGCTGATAGCCTTTAGCTTTAAACTGGTCGAGTAAAGGTGCAGGGAAATACTTTTGCCCACCGCCTAAAATGACATCAGCCTCAGAGGTTAAATAGCTCTTGGCGATTTCATCATAGTTACGGCGGCTTTCATTGTGAGCTAAAAATGCCGCTGGGGTGGCATGATTGACTTGAGAGGTCACTGCGACACCCGTTGCCATACCCCGCTTTTTAGCCATCTGCATGATAGTGGTTAGCGGGTGTTTATTCACATCGACGGAAATCGCACCGTTATAGCTCTTAACGCCAGTGGCAAGCGCTGTCGCTGATGCGGCTGAATCGGTAACGTAGCCACTTTGTCTTGCTGGGTAGGTGGATGCCATGCCGACAAGTAATCGATCAAAAACGGTTTGCTCTATCTCTTCGGTGTCAGGATTATCTTGGTAGTAGCGATAGGCACTGGTGTACGCCGGTCCCATGCCATCACCGACCATAATAATCATATTTTTTGGTCGTGATGGTGTTTTATGGATATCGACATTAGCCGATGTGTATAGAGGCAACAACACGAGGGCACTAATGGCCCAAGTGAGTGTTTTTGTTAAGTTCATGCCGGATCCTTTGGCTAAGCTAACTTATTAATGCGTGCTTCGATTGCGTCCATCAACATGCCTGTGATATCGACATCAAATGCCGCTTCGATCTCTTTAATACAGGTCGGGCTGGTAACGTTAATTTCGGTAAGCTTGTCACCAATGACATCGAGACCGACAAAGATAAGACCCCGCTTCTTTAGCTCTGGGCCAATAGTGCGGGCGATATGCCAATCTGATTCCGATAAGGGTTGTGCCACTCCTCGGCCACCTGCTGCTAGGTTACCGCGGGTTTCGCCCTTTTGCGGAATACGCGCTAACGAATAAGGAACAGGCTCACCATCAACCACTAAGATGCGTTTATCGCCAGCAGTAATATCAGGAATAAAGGCCTGTGCCATAGCGTACTGTTGACCTTCGCTGGTTAAGGTTTCGATGATAACGCCCAGGTTTGGATCATCTTTTTTTACTCTAAAAATAGAGCTACCGCCCATACCGTCAAGAGGCTTAAGAATGATGTCGCCCTTTGCTTGATGAAAAGCGCGGATACGCTGCTCTGAGCGGGTCACAATGGTTTCTGGAGTGAACTCAGAGAACCAGGCCGTAAATAGCTTTTCGTTTGCATCACGCAGACTCTGTGGTTTGTTAACGATCAGCACACCTTGCTCTTCGGCGCGCTCAAGCATATAAGTCGAGTAAACGAATTCAGTATCGAATGGTGGATCTTTGCGCATTAATATCACGTCTAGATCGGCAAGCGGTGTATCGATAGCATCTTCAAGCTGGTACCACTGCTGGGGATCGTTTTTTACGGTCAAGGCGCTCATGGTTGCCATTGCTTGGCCGTTTACCATGGCAAGATCTTTCATCTCCATGTAGAAAAGCTGATAACCACGAGATTGCGCCGCCATTAACATGGCAAAGCTAGAGTCTTTCTTAATGTTGATCTCGCTGATGGGATCCATCACGATGCCGAGTTTAATCATGGAGCTTTTTCCTTCTCTTATATTCGTTACAACGATAAACGTGGGGGCAAAGCTGCCCGTTTTCTAGCGTTTAACTGATAAACTTCTCTACTGAATGGTATGCCATATAGGCTTCAGCTTTAGGCGCTAACCTAGCTAAGCCTGTTGGAATTAACCAATATCACCGAATTTTAGCTGTAACGCACTGATTGTAGTGAGGGCTGCAGTTTCTGTTCGTAGCACCCGTGGGCCAAGCAACACATCGGTAAACTGATGTTCTTCGGTCATCGCGATTTCAGGAGCGGACAAGCCACCTTCTGGACCGATAACGAGCCTGACTCTGTTGTTAGGCAAAGAGAGGCCATTAACGCCATGTGAGGCGCGCGGGTGTAGATTGAGTTTGACGGCATCTGATGGCTCAGCGCACCAATCGCTAAGCTGCATAGCCGGGCGAATAACTGGTACAACACTGCGGCCTGACTGCTCACAAGCACTGACAACAATCTTTTGCCACTGCTGAATTTTTTTCTCTAAACGTTCACCGCTAAGTTTTACGCCGCAGCGCTCTGAAAACAGCGGTGTAATCGTGTTAACGCCAAGCTCAACAGACTTTTGAATGGTAAAGTCCATTCTATCGCCGCGTGAAATGACCTGACCTAAATGTAAGTGCAGCGGCGACTCACTGTTATTGGCTTCGCATGACAGTACTTTTACTTCGACGTTTTTCTTACTGGCGCTGATAATTTCGGCTAAGTAGTCATTACCATCGCCATTAAAAAGGCTAACTTGCTCGCCAACAGACATTCTTAGGACGCGGCCAACGTGACCTGCAGCTTCATCATCTAAAGCAACTGCCTGGCCGATGACTAGCGATGATTCTTGATAAATTCTTGGCACTCTCATGGTTTTACTAGCCTTATTCTGCGTATGTTTGCGAGTCTTTTAAACGCTGACATTGAGCTTGTACAAACTCATTGTGATTGCCTTGAACTTTGGCAATCTCTGTATCGCGTCGACACTCAATAGTATCAACTGGATAGGTTTTATCCCATGCTTTAAATAACTTTAATTGGCTCTTGGATATTTTCAATGAGTAAGTTTTCTGCATATATAGATAAGTTCGCGCAATTTGACCACGAGTGTGGGTGGGTGGCTGAACTTTTCGGCCTTTAAAGTCGACACTCACTTGGCATTGACCGTATTGTGTCGGCTTGGCGTTCCACTGGCTAAATCGAAAGTTACTGCGATCGCCGTTAACCTCACCAATGGCTGGCACTAGATTGTGTAGATCGGCTTCCATTTTTTTAAACAGTTTGTCTTTACGGCCACAGTTTTTACGTCCGCCTTCTTGCCAGCAAAGGCGCTGATGGCCAAATTCCCAGGCGGCAACAACGTGTTCCCATTCGATGCGTGAGGCACGCTTTTCCTGTTTTCTGACTTCATAGCCACAGCGGGCAAAGTCGGTGGTCCACTTTTTGCCTTTGACTTCAATGTCACAGCCACAATAGAAACTGGTTTGGGGTAAGTTTTTAAGATAAATACTTCTGGCCATTTTTTTTGCTTGATTAAAGCTTTTTGGGTGGGCAGGTGAAGCCTGAGTTGTTTGAGGTAACAGCCACATAAGGCCGAGCGCTACGGTGAGCACTTTAATAAATGACATCTAAAAGGGTCCCTAAAATTTACGCTAAAACGAATCGTTTGTTCGCTGGCGGGGGATTGTAAGTGAGCCGCCGTTTTGTCGCAATATGAGTAATGCAAAGCGATGGTGCTGCTGACTTTTAATATGGTGGGTATCGTTGCGCCAACCCACGCTTAGTCAGAGCTTATTGGCCGAGTATCGATTCTGAGTTGTGAATTTTAGGTTTAGCTTTTTTGGGGGGCGCTAATGTTTACTTTGGCTGCAATGCGTCACCACACTTACGGCAACGGTATTGAGTTTGGCCGCGAATAACCTTGTTATGACGGCGAATGCTAAGATCAACAGGGCCACATTGGCAGCGATATGCAAAGGTTTTACCTTCAACACAGCGAGTATCAAAGCTGTGGGTTGTGCGTGGCACCCGAGTATAAACATGCTGCATCACATGTTGCCATTCAACCCCATGGGGCTTTACTCGGCCATATAGTTGGTAAGCGAGCAGGTGGCTTACCTCATGGGGCACCACATCATCTAAAAAAGCTTGTAAGTTATCGTTAAGCAGCTTTGGGTTAAAACGTAACTTATTTAATTGTAGATGGGCGGTGCCAGCGCTCTTACCACGCAGAGCAAAATTGATCTCAGGTCTTGGAAACTGCTTGTCGAGTTTGTTTTCAGCAATTTGATAGCAATGTTCTACTTGCTGCGCGATTTGCTGCTGCAGTGGATCGGTAAATGCCATGACTGGGTAGCTTGTCAGTTTTGGCCTAGTACTTAGCAAGGACTTGAATGGGTTAAGCGCTTTGAACATTAAGCCTAATTGCTCCGTTAGAGTCGCAGTACTGTGAAAAGTACTGTAAAAAAATACTGGGGCTCAAAAAAGTGTGAGCCCCAGTATTTTAACCTAGGCTGGCAGTGCAGACCAGCATAACGGTGCTAGCCCTCCAGCATCATAAGGGCGGCATTGAGCTACTCGAGCTAGAGACTGTTTGCCGCCGCCACAACCATCTCTCTGACTTGATTAACTATCTGTGATTCAGTTTTGACATCATAAGCGGAAATGCGCGGAGTATGAATATGGCCAACAGGTATGCTGCTGTTAAATTGCTTTTGCAGCAAAATAGCGCGGTATGAGATCTCGTTTGATAAGTAGCCGCCACCTGAACCTTCAACTGACTGAGCAGCTTGTAGTTGCGCCAATGAGCTAGCTTCGAATTCACCACGTTCTAATGTCGATACTGTGTGATTATCGTTGACTTCCCATGGACCTTTTACGGTTTGCATCGCGGCAATCGGTAATGAAAACTCGACAAATTCAGGGCCATTGAGTGTGCCACCATTAAACAGCGGTGCGATTGGAGCTAGCTTAGTGGCGCCAGTGAGTACATTAAGATTATCTGGCGCTGCAGCGCTGCGATTACGACCTGGAAAGCGCTCGATATCAAAATCATCACGGCCCATACTAACGGTAAAGATCATATCAAGGTTGTTGTCGCGATAAAAAGGCGTGAGCAGTGATTCAATCATGCCGTTATCGAAATCGGCAAAGCGAACTGGGATCATAACGGTTTCCACTTGGGCTTGTTTACCGTCGATTTTAAAGCGGTAGCCGTCAAGTGCTAGGGCGGCAAGTCCTGAAGGATTACTTTGATCAATATTGCGATCTAAAAAGAATGGGTCAAAGCCTGTTAGTAAGATCTTAATCTGAGCATCATCTTTGAATTCGATATCACTAAAACCACGAGACGACTTTTCAACCGCTTCAAGTAAAATATTCCGTTGCCAACTGACAATATTAAAGTTGGGTTTTTGTGTCTTCAAAAGCGCACGCATTGCTAAGCGATTCCAATATAAAGAGCGATCATCTAAATGGCCTGACTGTACATCCCGCACAGCTTGTTGCCATAATCTTAGTCCCTGGTGAGCGACCATTTGAGTGATTTTTAACTCATCAGAATGACGGCCATATTTCTCGTCTAGATTGCTAATAAATGCTTGGTAGCGGCTAACAACTTCAGGCATGGCTTGAGTTGCTGTTGGCAAACGATTTTCTTCAACATCCAGCTTTGCAAAAGCGGGTTGAATTAAGGTTACAGAGGTGAGCGCGCTAGCAAATATTGCTGTGCTGAGAGTGGTCATTGCCAAGTCCTTTCTTATTATGACCGCGACCATATTTTCCCTATTTTTCACGTTACCGGGTAAGTTGCGGTTTTACATTGTTTTTCGAGTTCTGTGGCGCTCAGTATGCACCACAATAAACGGCATTGAAAGTAGTGTGCTCGGATACTGATTTTAGTAGTTAATTCTGTTTGTTAACGGCTTGCAACCCCTTTGTTTGCCGCGTTTTTCTCAGGCTCAGTCATGATTCTCGTAGCGCTAAAATTTCTTGTCTTACGGCTCTTACCTTCAATTTCATAACTATACTCTATTGGCTATTTGGCTATTTGGCTATTTGGCTATGACGACTTGGTAAGGGACTTGGGAAAAGTTTAGAGGATTGGTTGGCACAAAAAAGGTTAGCAACAAATGAGCATTAAACATTTGATAACCCCTTTTTCGTGTGCAAGGAGATGTAAGTCGAGGGAACAGATGATGAAATATGTTAGCGTGATAGGGCATCAGTATGATGAGCATCTGTGTGAGCAGCTAAAGAGGAAAGGGGTATATGTAGACTTTTATAATGCAGGCGATCTAAAAAACGTCAACTCAGATTGCCATTTATTACTGCTAGATCTAAGAGGGGAGGAGAATACCTGTTGGGCTAAGAAAGTGATAAAACTGTGCCATAAAGCGACATTGGTTATCATGCTTATCGAGCGCCGACAGCTTAAGTCCACCTATTCCCTAAAGCTAATTAGTCAGTATGCCTGGGATTACCATACCGCTCCGTTTGAAATGGATAGATTACTTAGATTGATTGGTCATGCGTTAGGCCTGATTCGCATTCGTCAGCAATGCGAAAGTGATCCGCAGCCTAAGCATTGCGATGACGTTAAGACAGTAACGAACTCACAAACGATGCAGGCTCTCAGTAAGCAGGTTATTAGGGCTGCCCCAACAAATATTCCTATTCTTATCCGTGGTGAAAGTGGCACAGGAAAAGAGCTGATAGCTAAAAAAATTCATCAACAGTCAACACGCTCAGCAGGTGCATTTATTGCGGTCAACTGTGGTTCCTTAAGTTCAGGGGTGGTGCAATCAGAGCTGTTTGGCCATGAAAAGGGTTCGTTTACCGGCGCTGTGAGCTGTCATAAGGGGAAGATCTCGCAGGCTGATGGGGGCACATTATTTTTAGATGAGATAGGGGATCTCCCAATAGAGCAGCAAGTGAACTTACTGCGATTTTTACAAGAGGGCACGTTTGATACGGTTGGTGGATGTAAGCCACAAGCTGCCGACGTACGCATCCTTGCGGCAACTCATATTGATCTTGAAGCTGCTATTGAGCGTGGGGAGTTCCGTTTAGATCTGTTTTATCGCCTTAATGGGATCACATTGGAGTTACCCCCTTTGCGCGAACGTAAAGAGGATATCATTCCATTGGCGGATTATTTTTGTGATCAATACGCTGATGAATTTAATACAGGTGTGTGCTGTTTCAGTGAGCAAGCTAAAAGTGCAATGTTAGCGTATGAATGGATTGGTAATGTACGAGAACTGATTAATAAAATTCGTCGCGCAGTTATTTTATGTGAAAACGGTATTATCCAAAATTCAGATTTAGAGCTCGAAGACACACTGGTGAACCCAGTCCTTACTCAAGGCTTAAAAACCATAAAAGATGTGGTTGAGAAACATGCCGTGTTGACGGCCATTCAGCGCTATAACGGCAAAATGGACAGTGTTGCTCAAGAGCTGAAAATCTCTAGAGCGACGCTATATAGACTTATCGATAAACATGAGATCAGTTCTCTAGAGTCGTGATCTCAATAATGAGATCATAGGCCTCACTTACGATTTCTACTATATCAACCACTTAGTGTCCCTCTGTCTTATTTCTGAGACAACTACTTGATGTCATATTGTTAACTTGTTGAAACGATTTGTTTTAATAAGGTGGCTCGATGCTTGCTCATACCCTTGCACGGTTTTAGTGAACTATCGGGTGTTGAATAATGAAATTAAGCAGTATTCAAGGAGGAGTATTTCTTTGCCTAGCAGGCTTTGCATCTGTTGCCTGGTCGAACGGTGGCAATACCACTCTCATTCAACATGTTGATAATAGCACTACAGTCGGCACAAAATCTTTCAGCAATAACAGTGGTCGTATTGCAATTAACCAAGCTGCAGGTGGCAGCAACCTTCAAACCAATAGCCATGCTATTGGCGATCGAGTCGTCATATTGTCAGATCAAAAAAATCCCTACCTATCGTTAGCTGAACCCTCTAATGGACAAAACCTCTCATATATTGAAGCACTGGCTTTTGAAAATGCACAAGGTCTTATTAGCGTTAATCAGGTGAGTGGGCAGGGGAATATTCAAGCTAATCTTGGCGCAATTGCTTTGCAGTCCGTGATTGGCTTGGGATTAGATGATAGTGCACTGGATAACATTGCTAGCCCTACCGTTTTGCCACTTGATCATAAGGATTCAAACCTTAGCGTTATTGCTCCGAATAGTTTTGAAAATGCTCAAGGAATTGTACAAATCAATCAAATTTCTGGTGATGGAAACAGCGCCATAAATCAGTTCTCGCTGCAGTTACCTAGTGGGAACTAAGTTACTTAAATGGAGATATGAAAATGGAAATGAAAAAATTAACCCTAGTAATGTGTATCGCTGCTGCAATAAGCGGTAATGCCTTTGCTAACGGCAATGACGATTCAAGTTCTAATTCTGAATCGAATAGTAGTGTCGAACTGAATAAGAAAGTCAGCGTAGAGAAAGATGTTACGTTTAAAGGCGGCGCCCTAGTTCTTGGCGTAATTAAAGTCGACGCTCTAGGTATGGCTGTGGTCGACAACGTACAGACTACAGGTGGCAACTTGACTGGCAATTCTTATGTTGATAACTCAGCTTCAGTCTCAGGTTCTGCCTTTAATAATGCTAGCGGTAATATTGGAGTGAACCAGGCGGCTGGTGATTTTAATATTCAAGGTAATTCAGCTGCACTCGCATCAATTGATGCCAGCTTTGCCTTTGGTTCTGGTGATGCTGAGATCTTCAGTACTCAGCGTGGATCATTTAACGGCACCATGAACTATGCATCGACAAATAGTGCATCGATTGGCGATGGAGCTTTCCAAGGCGCCTCAGGTAATGTGGGGGTAAATATTGCGTCAGGTGGTAATAACGTACAGGCCAATAATATGGCTGCATCAGCTCATAAGGGTAGCTTAGGTGAAGCGAGTGTCTCTAACTCACAGGTGTCTGCTCATAACGGAGTGAAAAATCAGAGCGTGGTGCAAAATACAGTTGATTCAGTTGCGGTGAATTTGACGATGGATGCTACTGGTACCTATACAGGTACGTCTGAGCAAAATGCAGCCTACTATCCTGAAATTTGGCAGGACAATGATGGTGCGCATAACACGCCTGGGGCATCTATATGGGGCCATATGGATATGGATAATCAAAACCCGACTGGAGCTGATGGCCTAAGCTTTGATGAAAGTGGCGACATGACACTGGCAGGTACCGTAAGTGGTCAGTTGCCTATTTATATTGAAACAGTGACTCAAAAAACTACCAATACAGCCTCGCTTAGTGACAGTGCCTTCCAGAATGCGTCGGGTAACATTGGCGTTAACATGGCCTCTGGTAACGGTAATTTACAGTCTAATAACTTATCACTAACCAGCATGACAGGAGGAGCGATCGTTTCTGAAAATCCATAAATCTTCATTTTGGTATCCACAGTAGCCTGAGTTGTTTTCAGGCTACTGCTACAAGGATGTGCTATGAACAAATATCTGCTTATCTTTTGTATTACTTGGTTTTCACCGAGTTTATTTGCAGCCGAAATCATGTTGACAGGCATGATCCCTGGAATGGGAAATTACAGTAAAAATATCCAAAGTATCAGAGAGCGAAAATTTGAATTTGTAGTGCAGCAAAGAACGGACTTTTCCTGCGGCGCCGCAAGTCTGGCCAGCATTCTTAAGTTCGGTTATGGCAAAGATGAAATAACCGAAGAGCATGTTTTATTAGAGATGTTAAAAGTGTCCGATATGGAGGTTGTTGAGCAACAAGGGTTCTCCTTGTTAGATATGAAGCGATATTTAACGACACAAAACATGCGTGGACGCGGTTACCGGGTTGGAGTGAAAGAGCTGCAACAACTAAAAATTCCCGCAATCGTGCTGTTAAACGATGGTGGCTATAGCCACTTTGTCGTGATGAGAAGGTTTACCGATAACCAGGTGTATCTTGGTGATCCAGCTCTTGGTAATCGAATATTAGAATATGACGAATTTATTGAAAAGTGGAATGGAATTGTGTTTGTCGTTATCGGCAATGAATACATTAAAGACAATCCATTGCTTCAACCACGGGCTCGGTTGACCTACAACACGCTTGGCCCTTTGCAACCGTTATCGGATGCCGAGCTATTAGAGTTTGGTTTTGAGTATGCGGACATGCTCTAGGAGGCAAAATGCGATTTTGCTTAGTGACAGGGATCTTATTAGCTAATTCAGTTTTTGCATCTGACACCCCTTTAGAAGTTTTTGAGGGGAAATCGCCACTGTTGGATCAAGAGTTAGCGGAATTAAGAGGTAAATATACACAAAATGGCCAAGACTTTTATTTTGGCCTGCACATGCAAACACACTATATCAACGAGCAAGGAGTGACGCAGCAAGTACAAATGCAGGTTGAAATGTCCAATGCTAGCAGTGGTCCAGCAATGCGAATTACTGTAGCTGATGCCGTTTCCTCAACGGGTGATAGCCTTGACTTGTCTGCAAGTGGTCAGCAAACGGGTTTACAACAGCGGATCCAAATCTCTGGTGACTTTAATCAGGTCAATAACCAACTGGACTTTGAGCCTGGAAGCCTAAATCCACTTGCTAATGGTGTAGAGATCGTTATAGGCCAAAGTTTAGTGAGCAGCAGTGGTAACGTTGTGTACTCGACTGCTGACGGTCAATTGGGTTATCAGGTCGATATGGCGTCAGCCTCATTTGGGCAAGGCGTTTCTTCTCAGGGCGGTAATGGGCAGTTATTGCAGTCGATTACGGTTAACGGCGCGTTTCATCAAATTTCTAACCGTTCGTTAATTCGATATCAAGGAATCGATCTTGGCGTTAAAGAACGTCAGATATTGGGACAGCAGGTACGCGATATTATTGGGATTGGTCTATAGTTTTTGAAAGCATAATAAAGGATGACAAAAATGGATTTTAAATGGACTAAAGTGGCGTTACTTGTTTCCATTTCTTGCCTGCATTTTTCTAGCTTCGGGGCTGATGGCCCTAAAGCCGCGATGACCGAAGCTGAAGAGCTACAGTTGCTAAAAAAGCAACTTATTTTGCTAAATCAGCAATTACAGATGCAGCAAAAAGCCATCAACCACATGGCACAGAAAGTGTTATCCAAAGAGGCTGCATTGACGCAAGTTGGGGGCGGGGCGAATAGTGAGCAGGTTGCTAATCAGCCTCAACAGCAATCTAAAGCATCAGTAGAGCGCCCACCTCAACAAACTGCACAAATTGCCAGCTCTCAAGCGGTAGCTAGCTCTTCAGTAAAAAAGGAGCCTGAACGCTCTCGTAGTACCGAAGATGTACTGCAAGAAGCCCACAACGTGTTTGACCGTAAACTCACCATCGAACCTTCTTTGACTTACAGTTATTACGGTCGTAAAGATCTAATTTTGCGTGGCTTTTTAGCATTGGATGCTATTTTCTTGGGCAACCTAAATCTAGACCGAATTCGTTCTAATACGGTTCAGCTCGATCTCACTACGCGTTACACGCTAAATGATAGTTGGCAGTTTGAAATGGCGATGCCATTTGTGTACCGCCTGAATAAGTATGAGTCAGTGGGCGAAGGTAACTCAAGTCAGCTTTATGAATCTGCCGATGTCGAAGGCGGGCAAATTGGCGATATGAGCGTCGCTGCTTATTATCGGATTATGACCGAAGGGGATGGGTGGCCAGATTGGGTGTGGAATGTCAGGGTTCGCATGCCTACAGGCACAGATCCTTTTGGCATAAACCTAGAATCGTCGGAGTCGGGAAACCTGACTTATCCGGATCAAATTGCTACAGGTACAGGGGCCTGGGGAATTTCGACAGGTTTTAGTTTGGCTAAAACTTATGATCCTGCGATTGTATTTTTTAACCTCAATTACGGTACCTTCTTACCTGAAGAGTATGGCGATCTTTCGGGGCTACCTGGTATGTCACCGGGAGATATCGATCTGGGTGATTACATCGATTACAGCTTAGGCTTAGCGTTTGCTGTGTCAGAAAGAATGAGTATTGGTATGAGCTTTAACCAGCGCTTTTTTACTAAGACTCAGCAAAGGCCTCTTGGTGGTGAATGGCAAGATATTGCTAGAACCGACACCAATACAGCGAATTTAGGTTTAGGGGCAACACTGGCTTTAACAGAAAACTTCTCAATGGTGACCAGCATTGGTGCGGGATTGACTGAAGACTCACCGGATTATCAAATTAGTTTACGCTTCCCTTATCGTTTTTAAGCTCGGTATCTAAGCTCGACACATATGCAAGAGCATAAGCTGGTGGCTCTTGATGCGATAGATACGGCTTTCGGTTGCGGCTATCTAAGATGATGTTAGTGGCCAGTTGAGGCCAGTTGAGGCTAGCTCAATTACATCATCATAGATTGTAGTGATTCTTGGCTAGTAAAGCGCTTATGTTATAAAAGAGGTCTAAAA
>NZ_JBRILT010000022.1:0-70986 GCF_052977065.1 Shewanella sp. 125m-1 | reverse complement strand
GGAGAAGGATTCGAACCTTCGAAGGCTGAGCCGTCAGATTTACAGTCTGATCCCTTTGGCCACTCGGGAACCCCTCCTCAATTGCGGCGGCAATAGTAGTCAGAAATATTTCTCCTGTAAAGCCAAAATATGAAATAAACCCTAAAGAACTGACTGTTTGGTTAATTAACTGACAACGAGTTGTTTTACGGATGTATTCTTGCTCAATATGATTATTAATTAGCTCGCTACCAAAACAATCGCTATGAGTTTAAAAACGTATTAGCAAATAAGCAGGGGCAGCAATGAACTAAAGGTAGTTATTAGTCATGTAACAGCAGTTGAAAAAATAGGCACGATGGGCCTATGACTGAGAGGGGTATCGTACAACGAAGAGTGTTGCTCATGTTTAATGTAATGAATTAGAAGCTCAATGAGCTTACAAGCTGATTGATGAGAAACAAGTAAACCAAAGGCACGATAGATAGTGATTAATGTCATTGAATATCAAAAAAAGCCTAAAGTAATGACTCATGTAGTCGATAAAGTTTTAACAATATATTTCAGTGGTTTATTTTTGTGCAAAATGAGTGTTATGCAGGTAACTAGTGCGTTAGTTAACGAATCACAACTTGGTTCGAGGCTAAATCATGCCATCGGTTCAAACCGACGGGGTGAGTTTGGATTATTGCTGTCCATGTTATCTGCCGATGCTCGTGATATGGCGCAATTTCAAACCGATGCGCATCAATCTAGCGATCTTAGAGCTAAATTTGAGCTGCCTGAGCAACAAACACTACTCGCGCGTCTTGATATTGATGACGTCATTGTCGATAACAGTCACGTTCACCAATCAAGTGGTGCGATGGCCTTTCGCCTGGCTAATGTATTGAATGAAGAAGCATTAGTTATTCGAAGAAATGAAGCATTAGAGTTAGAAGAGGTTTTGGCCAATTGTGAGGTGACTACTCGTAATAGATACCAACAAGTCAACTCAAAGGCTAATATTACGTTGACGCATTTTGTCGATCAATTAGTTATGCAACGACAAATGAGTGAATTTATTGCTCAAGCTTGATGATGATCCTGCTCTATTTTGAATTGCTGATATATAATCATTAATTCATATTATCTTAGTAGAGACAAATCAAGATGAAAAATATTCAAAAGGCGCAGTCAAATTTGGTTAATGACACTTGTACAGACTGTGGTAGCTTTGTGGATGTGGGTGCAGTTATCGATGAGTACGATACAGTACTAGAGTTAGAGTTAAACGGTGAAAATTGTGAGCAATTGGCTGAAGAAGTGATTGCAAAAGCACAACAGCGCTTCGAAGGCGTAACTTTTGAAAAGCAGTTACAAGGCCAGAGCGTGAAAATCAACCTAACATTCTCTTTTAGTGCTGAAAAAATGATATTTCAATTAGAAAATGGCTTGTAATAGCTGTAGTTAAACTTGCTGATATTACGTTAAATCGTGTAACCTAGTACCCTATATTTAGTAGCCTATAAAAATAATTTTTTTGCTTTATATTTAAAGCCATTGGTAAGCAATTTGTTTGCCTCACTAGGATGACATGTGAAGAAACATCAATTTCAGCAATTGTTGGAGTACATTGTTAATTCAGAAGCAAAGCAGTTAGGAGATTTTAAAGCCACTGCAGACATTGCCGCTGAGTTACTCTCTCAACAGCTTAATGTTTCAAGTGTAGTGATTTCTGCATTGTCGGCAGAGACAAATACATTAGAGCAAGTTACACGCCTGAGTATGTTGCCTAATGTAGCCACTGACATCCGCCCTAAACCACAATCTTGTTCTAACTTTATTCTTCAGCTCAAAGATGAGCGCCATATCTCTTCAGAAAATGCGCTTGATGATAGTCGACTGGTTGAACTTAAGCCCTATTACCAAGCTCTGGGTATTGTGTCAGTTTTAGAAGTGGCGATTCGAATCAATGGGCATTTAGAAGGCACGTTAAGTCTTGAGCGTACTGAAATCTCAGAGCCATGGCATGATACTGAAATTCAGCTTTGCTCTCAGGTTGCAGACCAACTGGCACTCACACTCGCTACCCAATACGGCTATGACAAAGATGAGCGGTTAACGCTTTTTTTGTCAGCCGCAGAACAATCTGATCAAATTATGATGGTCGTTAATTTAGCAACCGACTGCATTGAGTACGTCAATAAGGCGCACGAGGCAGTAACCAAGGTACCTAAAGATCGCATTCTGGGACGTAAGATTCATTTTTTAGATTTTTTTAAGCAATATCCCGCGTTATCAGATGCTGTGTTGAAAAAAGCCCGTATTGGAGAGAGCTCTGAAGAAGAGGTCAGTCTTGAGCGCCATGACGGTACATCTTACTGGATGCGCTTTTCTGTAAAACGGTTTATCTCTGACAGAGGCAATCATTTTGCATTGGTTAATGCAGAAAACTGCACTGAACAGCACAATCATCAAACCGAGTTGCTCCGTTTAGCCTGGCGCTGTGGACTAACAGGTCTTTATAACCGTACGCATTTTAGCAAAGTACTTAAGAAAGCTCGTGCAGGGCATTTAATACTTATCGATCTTCGAGGCTTTAAGCGCTTTAACGATACTTATGGTCACGCTAATGGCGATATCATGTTAATCGAAGTCGCAAGACGAATGCGCCATTTTGCTGAGATTAACCAGATCTCTGATGTCGCTCGGATTGGCAGTGATGAGTTTGGTCTTTTATTTGAAACTGATCTCGATGAAGTACTTATCGAACAGTTAACAGAACGATTATACAAACAACTTGAAGCTCCGATTACCATAGGCATTGAGCAGATAGAGCCCAAACCCGCGTTAGCACGTGTTGCACTAGCCTCAATTGAACAGCAGTTGTCCTCTTTAACGTGTGCAGATATCGCGCTTCAATATGCGAAAAAAAAGCAAGGTAATGCCATACAGGTATTTAACTCAGCATTGCTGAATGCTTTTAAAGAAGATGCTCAGATAGAAAGAGACCTTGCCGTTGCGATTAAAGGTCGACAATTTGAGCTTTATTACCAACCGTTGAAAGACTTAAAGAAACAATCCTATATCGGCGCTGAAGCATTAATTCGTTGGCACCACCCAAAGAAAGGTGTGCTGTATCCTGGGGCTTTTATTGATATTGCAGAACAAACAGGGCTTATTAACGACATAGGCTCCTGGGTGTTAGAAGCGGCTTGTAAACAACTCAATTTATGGCAACGTCATCAAATAGATATCTCGATGCACGTAAATGTATCGGCGAGACAGTTTTTTAGTGGCTCACTATTTGAGCAAGTTTGGGAGTTGGTAACACGTTATAGGCTAAAACCGAATAGCCTGATCCTTGAGATCACCGAAACAGAGTTAATGGAAGATATTCGCTCAGCGACTAATTTATGTCATGAACTGGCAGAATTAGGCGTCGGTCTCGCTATCGATGACTTTGGCACTGGTTATAGCTCTATGCGCTATCTGAAGCAATTTCCGATTAGTAAACTTAAAATTGACCGTTCATTTATATCCGATCTGTCGGTGAGCCATGAGAGCCGTGAAATCGTCAGTGCGATTATCGCAATGGCATCGGCATTAAATATTTCGCTCACCGCCGAAGGCGTTGAAACAAAAGAGCAAGAGCAGTTTCTCGCTAAACACCTGTGTCATCAGGCTCAAGGGTTCTTATATAGCCCTGCGTTACGTGTCTCTGAGTTTGGCCAATTTTTGGAAAAAGCAGCCGCAGTTCATTAAAGCGGATTATTTACCACAGCACTGCTTAAACTTCTTACCACTTTGGCAGATACACTTGTCATTGCGTTTTGGAAAGACCACATCTTTGTGCTCACCTTGCGTGTAATACCATTTCTCATTCTGTTTGATAAAGCTTGAGCATTCATGAATGGCATCCAGTTCATCATCCAATTGATACCAAGCCTGAAAGGTTACTTTACCCTGACTGTCATTTTGCTGACTTGCAGCAATCTCTAAGCCCAACCATTGAGGTAGCGGCTCTTGTGCAAGGTTTTGTACTGTAAGCCCATTTAAATAATCGACATGGTGGGTTGCGATTAAATAATCAAATTGCTTTAGATAAAAAGCACTAAATCTTGAGCGCATTAATTGTTCTGGGCTCTGTGCAATTTGCGTTTTTAGGTGAAGTGGCTGGCAACAATCTTGATATACGTTGCCTGAACAGCAAGGGCACAGTTTATCTGTGTCTGAATTAAGGTTTGTCATGGTCATTGATTGTAAGTTACTGGTTACTGTTGGTTGTTGATATTGGTTATTGAGTTTTGGCTTAATGCTGGAAATTGGCGACCATAATAAAGGTTTGGACTTGGCTTGGCATTATAATAAAACGAAGCTTCGGCGCGGTTGTTGGTATCAACAGTCAAATACCACTTACCGTCACTTTTCTTGTTGGATACTCCAACAAACTTACCTGCAAATTCACTGCTTGGCTCTTCGTTATCAATGGGGGGGTGAAAACGAATCAGATAGTAACCGACATCTGTAGCACTCGACCCTTCGATGTTACGTTCGATCACTCTAAAATCGACTTCAATTTTGGCATTCTTATGCTTAATCTTGCCAAAAAAAGTTTGGTAAAGGGCAACAATATTATCGCGTCCTAAAGTAATTTCTTCATCTTGGCTTTCGGGGATGTAGCAGGCATCTTCAGAGTAGATAGACTCCATGATACTTGCATCAAGTTCATTAAAAGCTTCACTAAATTGCCCATAGACGGCGTTAAGTGCTTCGTTATCATCTGCTAAGGCGACTTGGAAGAAACTAAGGTAAAGAGTACAGGTAAATGTGAGTGCTGTTGCAACTTTTTTAAGCATGTATTTGGGCGAAATAATAATATAATGAGTATCACTATAATAGATGGTTACTGTGAACTAAAGTACTAGATCTTTACAAGATGTGTAGAATTGGACTGCAAATCAAATCTGCATCTTCACGAGCCTATGTCAGTGTGTTAGGTGAACGCAGTAAATGGGGGATTTATGGGTGAAGAGGAAATGAATCTTTTTCTTCAAGAGATGACAGGTGTTCAGCCACTTAAAAATAATACCAATGCGACAATTGTTGAACAAAAGGTATCTACGCAGGCTCAAGATGCTCGGCGTAAACAGCTTGAAATGAGCGAGCAGTTGGCTAAGTTAACCACAGATATCAATGGGATTGAGCCTATCGCATCGGACGCTATAGTCGAATTTAAACGAGATGGTGTTCAAGAAGCCGTATTTCAACGCTTAAGTCGGGGAGGTTACCCGATTAAACGCGAGATTGAGCTGCAACAGCTAAAGGTAAAACAGGCGAGGGAAGTGTTATACCTGCAATTGCAGCACAGCAGGGATCGTGGTGAGCGCAGCATTATCGTGATCCATGGTAAAGGGGTTAACACCAAACCTATCCCCGCTTTGACTAAGTCTTTTGTTGTGGCTTGGCTTGCGCAGATTGATGAGGTATTAGCATTTCACACAGCCCAAAACCATCATGGTGGTACAGGAGCGCTTTATGTGATGCTGGCTAAATCTGAACAGCAACGAATTGAAACCAAAGAGGCTAATCATAAAGGGGTTAATATCCGCTAGCATTGATTCACTTTCTCGAGAAAAAAGCCATTTTGATGTGAGATAAAATGGTTTTTATTGATCGTGATCTAATACTTTGTCGTGCTTTTAAAAACCTAATTAATCATTAGCAACCACATTGACGGTTAGCGATAGTATTTTGCTCATCTAGCCAGGTTTGCAGTGGGGCAAAGTAATCGAGTACCGCCTTGGGGTCCATTTCTTGAATACCAGTAACAGCTGCCAACGCTTTTGGCCATGGCTTACTCTGACCCATTTCTAGCATGGTGTTCAGTTTGGCTCTCGCTTCTGCACTCTTATCGACTTATATCGGTGCGGTATTACTGTCTGTGTTGTTATAGGCTGCGGTGCTTAGAGTTAATGCTATCAATGCAGAAAACTTAGAAAACTTAGAAAACTTAGAAAACTTTGATTACATCGATACCTTTGAAGCTTTCGCTAAGGTCATAACCATCGTTGAAATCCCTTGTTGTTTTTGTATTGTTTATTTTCTTATTTTGTTGCCAATTAACAGAGGAACAGAATTACCAATTCAATAAGCAGTCTGTTTTTACGATTAAGGGGATTTCGTTTGACAATAAGCAAGCGAATGTTTAATTTAAACGAGTGTTTAAAATAGAAAAAGGCAACGGAATGGCAAATCGCTCCGATACGAAAACAAGAATACTGGATGCAGCGGAAAAATTATTTGCAGAAAGAGGATTTTCAGAAACCTCGCTAAGACTAATTACAAGCAAAGCTGAAGTAAACCTTGCATCTGTTAATTATCATTTTGGCTCAAAAAAAGAGCTGATCAGAGCGGTATTAGCACGTTACCTCGATGTATTTATGCCTGCAGCAGCAGACGCTATTGTTTTGGTTCGTAAAAATAATGCGAATGCATCATTGAATGATATTTTTTCAACGTTAGTTGCACCACTTCTCGATCTTAATGCGCTGAGAAACGAAGGTACCACCACATTTCTTCAGTTGTTGGGTCGTGGTTACATTGAGAGTCAGGGACACCTTCGTTGGTTCATTACTACGCATTACGGCGAGTATCTAGGGCTGTTTGTTAAAGCCGTGGCTGAGAGCGCCCCTCATATTCCTCCCGCAGAGATGTTTTGGCGATTACACTTTACCTTAGGTACGGTTGTTTTCACCATGGCCTCAGCCGATGCGTTAACAGAAATTGCAGAAGCTGATTTTGGGGAGCACAATGATATAGAAGCAGTTATTAGAAAAGTTATTCCGTATTTATCTGCCGGGGTATCGGTCCCACTTACTAAGGATGTAATGTAAAAATTATGGCTACGACATTATTAATACTATTGATTGGCGCAATAGTTGTTGTATTCAGTGTTAAAAATATCAGGATACAGTTAGTAACTCGTCCTGTATTTAGCTTTTTTAAAAAAGTACTACCACCGCTTTCTAATACAGAAAAAGAAGCGATGGAAGCAGGCGATGTATGGTGGGAAGGGGAGCTATTTAAAGGCAAACCTAACTGGCAAGTTCTGCATAGCTACGGTAAGCCGACACTGAGCTCTGAAGAGCAGGACTTTATCGACAATCAGGTAATGACAGCGTTAACCATGATTGACGATTACAACATCGTTAATGAAAGAAAAGATCTGCCACCAGAGCTATGGGACTACTTCAAGAAAGAAGGTTTCTTTGCGCTGATCATCCCAAAAAAGTATGGCGGTAAGGCGTTTTCAGCTTACGCCAACTCTACCATCGTCAGCAAAATAGCCAGTCGCAGTGTGAGTGCTGCAGTAACGGTTATGGTTCCTAACTCACTCGGTCCGGGAGAACTATTAACCCATTATGGCACCAGTGAGCAAAAAGATTTTTGGCTACCGCAACTAGCTGATGGCCGTGCTATTCCTTGTTTTGCATTAACGGGCCCAGAAGCGGGCAGTGATGCAGGCGCCATTCCAGACTCTGGCATTGTGTGTCGCCAACAGTTTAATGGTGAAGAAACACTAGGCTTAAAACTTAACTGGAATAAGCGCTATATTACGCTAGCGCCAGTTGCTGATGTATTGGGGCTTGCATTTCAAATGTATGATCCTGATGGTCTGCTTGGCGAGACAAAAGAGATTGGTATAACCTGCGCTCTGATCCCAACCGATCATGCTGGTGTTGAAATTGGTCGCCGCCACAACCCATTAAATATGGCGTTTATGAATGGCACCACCAGTGGTGAAGATGTGTTTATTCCACTGGATTGGATTATTGGTGGTCCTCAATATGCGGGTCGTGGCTGGAGAATGTTGGTTGAATGCTTATCGGCTGGCCGCGGGATCTCATTACCTGCGCTCTCAACAGCATCAGGTCATATGGCAACCAAGACGACAACAGCATACAGTTTTGTTCGTCAGCAATTTGGTATCGAAATCGGCCATTTTGAAGGGGTACAAGAGGCGTTAGCACGGATTATTGCCAATACTTATCAGCTTGAAGCAGCAAGGCGTTTAACCACAACGGGCATTGACTTAAAAGTTAAGCCTTCTGTGGTCACGGCGATTGCAAAATATCACATGACTGAACTTGGACGTAAGGTCATTGATGATGCGATGGATATTCAATCAGGTAAAGGGATCCAGCTTGGTCCTAAGAATTATTTAGGCTACGGTTACATGGCGCTCCCTATCTCTATTACGGTAGAAGGGGCCAATATTTTAACCAGAAGCTTGATGATCTTCGGTCAAGGCGCAACACGTTGTCATCCATACGTGTTGGCAGAGATGGAAGCCGCTGGCATGGAAGATACCAATGAAGGTCTTGAGCGTTTCGACGATCTACTATTAGGCCACATCGGTTATGCGATCCGTAATGCTTTCAGTGCATTTGCTAATGCGCTAACGGGTAGTCGCCTTTCTCAATCACCCGTAAGTGGTGAAACAAAGCAGTATTATAAAGATATGAACCGTTTATCAGCAGGCTTAGCCCTGATGACTGACGTTTCTATGCTTATTTTAGGCGGCGATTTAAAACGTAAAGAAATGCTTAGTGCCCGAATGGGTGACGTATTAAGCCAGCTATATCTTGGTTCTGCAACCTTAAAGTTATTTGAAGATAATGGTCGTCAGTTTGATGATTTACCTGCAGTTCGCCATGTTATGGCAACGCGTTTGCACTTAGCAGCAAAAGCATTAGATGAAGCGATCCGTAACTTCCCTAACCGTGGTGTAGCCCTATTACTGCGCGCGTTAATCTTTCCGCTTGGAAATCGCTTTAAAAACGCAAGCGATAAGCTATCAATCGATCTGGTTAACTCGATGAGTAAACCTTGTCCTGCGCGTGAGCGGTTAACCTTCTTGTGTCCAGATTTTGATGGTGACACTGGCGGTATTGCAGAAGTTGAGAAAGCATTTATTGCCAAGCATTCATGCAAAGCTCTGTATAAGAAACTTAAGCAAGCACAAAGGGATGGCAGTTTACCTGCAAAACTACAACCTATTGCCTTATTTGACTCGGCGCTCGAGATCTCCTTGATTAGTTCTGATGAACATCAACAATTAGTTAAGGCGAATGAGTTACGCTTAGCGGCAATCAACGTGGATGACTTTGAGACTCTTTAGTTGAGACTCTTTAGTTGAGAGTTGAATGTTGATGTATTCGGTTAGCACTAGCATTTATTGTTAATGAGCTGCCTAATAAAATGCCGCCTTACTATGTACGTAAACGAGTACTTAGTAAGGCGGCATTTTTGTCTTTTAAAAAAGGCTGTGTGCTTTTTGATTGGTAATAATTGAACGCGCTCTATTTCACCGCTATTAACCGTATTTTTTTCTATTTCCTGTTGAGGTCTAAATTCCTCTCTTATTAAAAATATCGGCTTCTAAACGTATTTAACTCTGTGCCTGCTATCGGGGTAAGGGCGTTATCTATCGTGATGAGTTGTTGATACTCTTCTGGCAAGAATTTCTTTATTCTTGCTACCCTAGCGTAATGACTGGCACGAAATTTTGGGTAGAGCGAGATAAGTTTTGGCAAACTCTCGTGTAACTGACCATTTTCAGAGCTAAGCTCTAATAGTAAGTCGAGGGCATCTAATCCATATTTATCTGAATTTAATTTAAAATTGTTGTCGACTAAAAATTGGATAGCTTGTGGTGAGTGTAAAGCCGCAGCCATAAATACATCATTTCCTGATTGGTCTATTATCGAAAAATCAAAACCTTGATGTAATAAGTCTTGCCATTTCTCAATTGGAAGAGCTTTGAGTGAGAGTAAATTTGATGGCATTTTAGGAGAAATTCTTACATTCCATGCTGACAGGAATTCGATATCGACATGAAGCATATAATGAAATAGGGCATCTGTTTGTGATTGTGTCAGTGGGGTTTGCTCATTGTATTCAAGCGCTTGCTCTGTTTTTCCGTCTGCTAATAAACGTTTGAACCTATCACTAGAGTCTGAATTTAATGGCGCACGTTTATAGTTAAGTTCAAGCTCTTGCCAAATACCGACAAGTACAGGATCAATTTCATGTAGTCGTTCTTTTATGTGCTCGGGATCCTTCTTTATCTCATCAATGATGTCATAGGCCCTATCCCTTCCTTCAAAACTTTGTTCAGCAAGTAACTGCTGCTTTACTGATGCGCATTGCTCTGACTTTCGCTTCATTGTCATTTGTTTATTTTTTGCTTCAACAATGGCAAGCGAGATAACGGAGTCATCTACCTCACGCTGTTTTACATTAAAGCTTTTATCTATGAGGGGGATGCTATTAAGAAGCGATTTTAACTTAGCATTAGAAACCATGTCGCTATGAAAGAAACCTTTGGGCGGCGGGCTAAAGCTTATGCCTGTGCCGTTCAGGCTAATACTACCGTGGGCTTTATAACCTTGAACTTTCAGGTAACTCAGCGTGTCGAGCATTTTATTTGCATCGGATTTGAGTTTAATGTACTCAGCATCACTACGGGGCAAATTCAATATGGCTATGTCCATTGCTGTTAATATGCCTGGCTCATTAATCGGTTTAACACCGTATTTGTTGAGTAACGCTAATGCATCAACATTAAAATTAGCGACTGCAATATCAGCTAGATTTTCATAGGTATCGAATTGCCCTTGAGCAAAAATAGGAAAGTCAGTTAATGATTGTGTTTGCTCAAGCAACGGAAATAAGTATTCGGTCGCCATATTATTTTTTAATGCCACCGCGACTTCGTTGACAGTAAATGATTGCAAGGTCACTACTTGCTTATATTCTTCTAGGTTAAGGTATTCAGCAGTTAAGATAAATAGAATTGATGGTGATAAAACCGGACTGTCGCGAATAGAAAGCGGAGATGCTAAATAGGTCGTAAAATTGTCGTTATTATCAAGTAGGGCATAGATATCTGCTTTGTTTATATCTTGCGCTAAGGATATCGACATACCCAGCCCATGTTGTTCATTCTCTAATGGCTTTAGTGCTGTAACCAACACATCAATAGTATCGACATTAACCCCTTCAATGACCGACATTCCACTCCAGTCTTTTAAAATGGAGCTAGCTCGAGTGATAGAGTACTTGTTTTTTTCGATATTGATTTTAGCTTCAATTAGCAAGTCCTGATAACTATCGTAGAATGTTTGGTATTGACTCTGAAAGGAAAGCAGTTCGCGTTCAGTTTTACCTTGCCTCAACTCTTGTTCTAGTGCTGCAATTATCCCACTGTGGACATCAGTAACTTGCTCGCTAAAGTTGTGGAATCGTTTTTGGCATTGAGCGTGCGCAGAAGAAAGTTGCTGTAGCTTAGTTTTTTGAAAGGTTTTATTCGAAAGGGGGGCTTTAATCGTTTGCTGCTGAACAGTTATTTCATTAATGCTCACCGGTGTGGAAATTGTTGGGCTAATATTTTGTGCCAGTTTTTTCTCGCTGCTATCACGGCTATAAACATAATAGCCGCCGATGATGCTTATCGTGACACATGAGATAACCAGTAATTTCCATTTCATTATTCAACTTATTCCTTGTTGGCTTACTATCTGTGATTTGCTACCTGTGATTTGCTATCGATAGACGATAGCTAATATCGATAAAGCGGCTGAAGCTGAGGTTTAACTTGAAAAAACAGCTAGGCACTAGCATTCATCGCCTTGTCTTGACCGATAACTTTCTAGAGCTTATTTCACCAGTATAAATAATCAGCTGAGATTTATACGCTATCCTACAGCTAAAGATTGATTATTCAATGGTTTTACTTTGAGAGGAATAAAAAAAGCTACTATTAACAAATAGTAGCTTTTTATTTATTGCGTCCATACCTTAGAGCGGCATGTCAGAATAGAAGAGAGCTTTAGCCTACAACAACAACCTTGCTAGTGTTAGTGCCACCCACAGTTTCCATTGCGTCACCCTTCGTCATCATCGCCATGTCACCTTTTACTAGGTAACCCGCTTGAGAAAGTGTCTCTAGTGCTTTTTGTGCAACAGTTTCTGGCGCGTGTGCAGTTGAATCAAAGTACACAGGCTGAACACCACGGAAAAGTGCCATTTTAGCGAGTGTTGATTCGTGACGTGATAATGCAAAGATAGGTAGCGCAGAGCTGATGCGAGACATCATTTGCGGCGTCGCACCAGATTCAGTTAAAGCGATAATCGCTTTAATACCTTCAAGGTGGTTAGCAGCATACATAGTTGATAGCGCGACAGTTTCTTCGATGGTAGTAAACTGCTGATCAAGTCTGTGCTTAGAAACCTGCACACTAGGATGTGATTCAGCACCTAAACATACCTCTGCCATTGCTTTTACGGTTTCTTCTGGGAAGTCACCAGCAGCGGTTTCAGCACTGAGCATAACAGCATCTGTACCATCAAGTACTGCGTTCGCAACGTCCATAACCTCAGCGCGAGTTGGCATTGGGCTAGAGATCATTGACTCCATCATCTGAGTTGCGGTGATGACAGGCTTGTTCAGTTGACGTGAGCGGCTGATTAGACGCTTTTGAACTGCTACAAGAGCAGGGTCGCCAATTTCAACACCTAAGTCACCACGTGCGACCATCACTGCATCAGATGCAATAATTACATCATCCATAGCTTCATCAGTGGCTACGGCTTCAGCACGTTCTACTTTAGAAACGATAAGCGCGTTGCTACCAGCTTTACGTGCTAGATCACGTGCGTAGTTTAGGTCTGCTCCACTTCTTGGGAACGATACCGCAAGGTAATCAACACCAATCTCTGCGGCAGTAACGATGTCTAGCTTATCTTTTTCAGTAAGGGCTGCGGCCGATAAGCCACCGCCTTGCTTGTTGATACCTTTATTATTAGATAAAGGACCTGCGACGGTAACGATAGTATGAACCTTGTTACCTTCAACTTTTTCAACGCGCAACTGAACTCGGCCGTCATCAAGCATTAAGATGTCACCAAGACTCACGTCTTGCGGTAACTCTTTATAATCGATACCGACTTGTGTCTCGTCACCTTCGCCTTTACCAAGATCGCCATCAAGAGTATAAGCTTGACCAAGCTCTAACATAACCTTTTGGTTGTCTTTGAAAGTTGAAATACGAATTTTTGGACCTTGAAGATCGCCTAAAACCGCAACATGAACGCCGAGCTCTTTTGCAATAGCTCGTGTATCGTTTGCGCGTTTTTTATGATCTTCTGGTGCACCGTGAGAGAAGTTTAAGCGAACAACGTTAGCGCCAGCAGCAATAATGCGGCGTAAGTTGTCATCACGGTCGGTGGCTGGACCCAAAGTTGTTACAATTTTGGTTCTGCGGAACATGACATACTCCGTTAAGTTTTAAAAAATTCTGATTCTATATTACCAGACAATACCCGTTAATGTAGTAAAATTACGAACAAAATGATCTAACTCAAGTTTTTAATTTTGTGACCTGTTGCAACAATAATTTAGAAATCGGCAATTTAACTTAGGTTAAATTGCCGCAAATTATGTAGAAAGTCAGTTACAGAACTGGATCTTTGTCTATTCTTGATTCTTTTAACACTTCCTTTACTCGCTTCAAGTTTTCACGGAAACGAGGGCCTCTTCTGAGGGTAAATCCTGTTGCTAGCACATCTATTATAACTAATTGTGCCAAACGTGAAGCCATAGGTAAGTACATATCTGTATCTTCAGGCACTTCCATTGTTACTGGAAGTGTACAAACCGTTGATAACGGTGAGTTACGGGCAGTAATACCGATAACTGCAGCACCGTTTTCGCGAGCAAGTTTAGCGATGTCGATAAGCGACTTTGTACGGCCTGTGTGCGAAATAAGCACCACTACATCGCCTTCATTACTGTTTATACAGCTCATGCGCTGCATTAGAACATCGTCGAAACTGATGACAGGAACATTAAAGCGGAAGAATTTATTTTGTGCATCATGAGCAACGGATGCCGATGCCCCAAGACCAAAAAACGAAATGGTTTTTGCTTGCGTTAGAATATCTACAGCCTTATTAATCGCAGCGGTGTCGATACTTTGCCTGGCGGTATCTAAAGAGGCCATAGAAGATTCAAATATCTTGGTCGTATAAGAATCGGGACTGTCGTCCTCTTCTACATGGCGGCTGACATAAGGAGTACCATTAGCAAGGCTTTGCGCTAGGTGGAGTTTAAAGTCTGGAAAACCTTTAGTATCAAGGCGACGGCAGAAGCGGTTAACCGTAGGTTCACTCACATCAGCCATTTTAGCCAAAGTGGCGATACTTGAGTGAATAGCCGTTTGTGGCGAAGACAAAATAACTTCTGCAACTTTACGTTCAGATTTACTAAAATGGGTAAGGCTTTTTTGCACCTTTTCGAGGGTATTCATATGCGTACGTCCACTCAATAGTAATGTAGTTTTATTATATTTTGTTAAAGCTTTTAAGTTGTCGTTTTTAAACCGTGATTTCCGGAGCGTTTACGCCGACATTAATTTATAATGACAACAGGTACAAACACGATAAATTTTAGTAATTTTATCACAAAAGCATATCAGATTATGGGCTAACATACCTAATATGCTAACTTGAAGTTTATTATAGAATTTAGATGCAATTACTTATTTGTGTTGTTATATTACAACAAACGTGTGAATTCTCATCAAAAATGGTGGGGCACAGTGTCAAAAGGAGATTTTGAAGCTATGGGCATAACGACACCAAAAGCCAAAGCTTGTGATTTTGTTCTATTTGGTACCAAGGGGGATCTTGCTAAGCGTAAGTTACTTCCTTCTTTATACCAGCTTGATAAAGCAAACTTACTGAATGTCGATACGAAGATCCTCGGCGTTGCAAAAGATGACTTCAGTCAGGAAGAGTATCGCGAGTTAGTCATCACCGCATTAAAGACATTTGTTAAAGACGAACTCTGTGAAGAAACAGTGAATCGTTTCTTGAACCGTTGTCACTATATCGGCACTAACTTCACGGTTGCTGATGGTTACCAAGCATTCCATGATATTTTAGAGCCTGAGAAGCGCGTCATGGTGAGTTACTTCGCGACACCGCCAGCCATCTTCGGCGATATTTGTCGTTGCCTCCATGAACAAAATCTTATCTTCCCAGACTCTCGTGTTGTTTTAGAAAAGCCAATCGGCTCCGATCTAGCAAGTTCTCGCATCATTAACGATCAAGTCTCTGCTTACTTCGAAGAAAACCAAGTTTATCGTATCGACCATTACCTAGGTAAAGAAACGGTACAGAATTTACTTGCACTTCGCTTTGCTAACTCTTTGTTTGCCTCTAAGTGGGATAACCGTACTATCGACCATGTGCAACTCACTGTTGCTGAAGAAGTGGGTATCGAAGGTCGTTGGGGGTATTTCGACAAAGCCGGTCAGATGCGCGACATGATCCAAAACCATTTATTACAGGTGTTGACGCTTGTTGCAATGGACCCGCCAGTTAACTTAGATGCTGATAACATCCGTGATGAAAAAGTAAAAGTACTCAAGTCATTGCGTCCAATTAACGCTGACAACATTTATGAGAACACGGTTCGGGGCCAATATAGCTCAGGCTTCCTAAAAGGTGCGCCAGTACCTGGTTACTTAGAAGAAGAGGGCGCAAATGTTCAGTCTAATGCTGAAACCTTTGTTGCACTTCGCGTGGATATTGATAACTGGCGTTGGGCAGGCGTGCCATTTTACTTGCGTAGTGGCAAGCGCATGCCATTTAAGAGCTCTGAAATTGTGGTGTACTTTAAAAATCCACCCCACAACCTTTACAGCTCTAATTACCGTAACCTACCACCCAACAAGCTTACTATTCGATTGCAGCCTCATGAAGGGGTTGAAATTCAGATGTTGAATAAGGTGCCTGGCCTAGGTGAAAAGCAACGTTTGCAAACCACCAAGTTAGATTTAAGTTTTTCTGAAACCTTTAAAAATGAACGCATTGCTGATGCATATGAACGTTTATTACTCGAAGCGATGTTAGGTAATCAGGCATTATTTGTGCGCCGTGATGAAGTTGAGCAGGCCTGGAGCTGGGTCGACGGCATCATTCAAGCATGGGAAGAGACTGACGAAAAACCAAAGCCTTATCCTGCTGGAACATGGGGACCGGTGGCATCGGTCGCGCTTATCACTAAAGATGGCCGTTCTTGGGACGAGTAAGGGAGAACCAATGATTCAAGAAACTGTTTTCAAATCATTTGACAATAAAGAAGCACTCGAAGCGCAGCTGGCTGAACGCATTGCTAATCAATTGCAAGAAGCTGTTGATGCTCGAGGCAAAGCGAGTCTTATTGTCTCTGGTGGTTCAACTCCGCTTAAGTTATTTGAATTGCTCAGCAAGAAAGGTATTGATTGGAGTGATGTTTACATCACTCTAGCTGATGAGCGCTGGGTGAGTGCCGATCATGGTGATTCAAACGAGCGCCTTGTTCGCAATAATTTACTAAAAAATAGAGCCGCAAATGCGAAATTTCGTGGCTTGAAAAATATGTATTCTTCGCCAGAAGAAGGCTGCGCCATGGCGATTGAGCAGCTTGGTAGTTTCCCTAAGCCATTCGATGTTGTTGTATTAGGCATGGGTAATGACGGCCATACCTGCTCTTGGTTTCCTTGTGCCGCAAAAGCAGAACTTGA
Source organism: Shewanella sp. 125m-1 (assembly GCF_052977065.1). Taxonomy (NCBI): domain Bacteria; kingdom Pseudomonadati; phylum Pseudomonadota; class Gammaproteobacteria; order Alteromonadales; family Shewanellaceae; genus Shewanella; species Shewanella sp. 125m-1. The sequence continues at coordinate 54,388 of NZ_JBRILT010000022.1, read as the reverse complement.
CAACGCATTAACGACAACTGACTTATGTGTTGCCGTTAAGCCGGGCAATGCACCTCATTCAAGGATCTCGTTGTCGAAGTCTGCCATTTTAGCGAGTCGTCAAATTTATTTACATATCGTTGGTGAGCAAAAATTAGATGTTTACCGACAAGCACTAGCAAGCGATGACAGTCGTGAAATGCCGATTAGAGCCGTACTCGATCAGCATAAAACGCCTGTTGATGTTTACTGGAGCGCTTAAAGGAGTAATTATGCACAGCGTTGTACAATCTGTTACAGACAGAATTATTGAACGAAGCAAAGATTCTCGCGCTAAATACCTAGCGGCGCTCGATGATGCTAAAAATAAAGGTGTCCACCGCAGTGCGTTAAGTTGTGGTAACTTGGCGCACGGTTTTGCTGCATGTAACCCTGCCGATAAGTCAGCTATCAAGCAATTGAACAAGGCTAATATCGGTATCATCACTTCTTACAACGACATGTTGTCAGCGCACCAACCTTATGCTGCGTATCCTGACTTGTTGAAACAAGCATGTAATGAAGTGGGCAGTGTTGCTCAAGTCGCTGGCGGCGTGCCTGCTATGTGTGACGGCGTTACACAGGGCCAACCGGGTATGGAACTGAGTTTGCTAAGCCGTGAAGTGATTGCCATGGGCACCGCTGTGGGCTTATCTCACAATATGTTCGATGGAGCATTGTTGCTGGGTATTTGTGACAAGATTGTGCCAGGTCTATTAATTGGCGCACTGAGCTTTGGTCATTTGCCAATGCTATTTGTGCCAGCAGGCCCAATGAAGTCAGGGATCCCAAACAAAGAAAAAGCGCGTATTCGTCAGCAATACGCCCAAGGTGAAGTCGATAGAGCTGCACTTTTAGATGCAGAATCTAAGTCATACCATAGCGCAGGTACCTGTACTTTCTATGGTACTGCTAATAGTAACCAATTAATGCTTGAGGTTATGGGGCTGCAGCTACCAGGTTCATCTTTCGTTAATCCAGATGATCCACTACGCGAAGTCTTAAGCAAAACGGCTGCTAAGCAGGTATGTCGTTTAACCGAAATGGGGACCCAGTACACGCCTATCGGTAAAGTGGTTTCTGAGAAATCAGTCGTTAACGGTATTGTGGCGTTATTAGCTACGGGTGGCTCAACTAACCTTACCATGCATATCGTTGCTGCAGCGCGCGCAGCTGGCATCATCGTAAACTGGGATGATTTCTCAGAGCTTTCAGATGCCGTTCCACTTCTTGCACGTGTTTACCCCAATGGTCACGCTGACATCAACCATTTCCACGCAGCGGGTGGTATGGCGTTCTTGATTAAAGAACTGTTAGAGGGCGGTTTGCTACATGAAGATGTCGATACTGTGGCAGGCTTTGGTCTTAAGCGTTACACCCAAGAGCCGCAGGTTCGTGATGGCGAGTTAACTTGGGTCGATGGCCAACAAACAAGCTTAGATGATGAAGTGCTAACGAGCCTAGATAAGCCTTTTCAAAATAATGGTGGCCTTAAACTGCTTAAAGGTAACCTTGGCCGCGCGGTGATTAAAGTCTCTGCAGTACAAGAACAACACCGAATTGTTGAAGCGCCAGCTGTCGTTATTGACGATCAAAACAAACTTGAAGCCATCTTTAAAGCCGGCAACTTAGATAAAGATTGCGTAGTTGTCGTTAAAGGCCAGGGTCCTAAAGCGATTGGTATGCCTGAACTGCATAAGCTCACGCCAATCTTAGGAACGCTTCAAGATCGAGGGTTTAAAGTTGCGTTGTTAACTGACGGTCGTATGTCAGGCGCATCAGGTAAAGTACCTGCAGCTATCCACTTAACGCCAGAAGCGTTAGACGGTGGTCTAATTGCTAAGATCCATAACGGTGATTTAGTTCGAGTAAACGCCACAACGGGAGAGCTAACCCTACTCGTTGATGAGGCTGAACTTAACGCCAGAACGGCTGAAAAAGTTGACCTTCATAAGAGCAGCTACGGTATGGGACGAGAGTTATTCGGTGCCCTTCGTTCAAATTTAAGTAGCCCCGAAACTGGTGCTCGTTGCACGAGTGCAATTGATGAAAACTATTAATGTTTAAGGAAGAGTAACGCAATGCTTGAGAATAACTGGTCAATACAGCCACAAGATATTTTTAAACGCAGCCCTATTGTTCCTGTCATGGTGATCAATAAGATTGAACATGCCGTACCGTTAGCGAAGGCGCTTGTTGCCGGTGGTATTTCTGTGCTTGAAGTCACTCTACGCACTGACTGTGCGTTAGAAGCGATCACTAAAATTGCACAAGAAGTTCCAGAAGCATTAGTGGGTGCTGGTACTATTCTAAATAAGGCGCAGCTTGAGCAAGCGGTTAATGCAGGCGCACAGTTTGTGATTACACCAGGTGCGACAACTGAACTGTTAGAAGCTGCAATGGAAGGGACAACACCATTGATCCCTGGGGTTGCTAGTATCTCTGAAGTGATGAAAGGCATGGCACTGGGTTATACAAACTTTAAGTTTTTCCCAGCTGAAGCTTCTGGCGGTGTGAATGCACTTAAAGCCTTTTCAGGCCCATTAGCCGACATTCGTTTCTGCCCAACGGGTGGCATTACGCCAAGTAGTTATAAAGACTATTTAGCACTTAAAAATGTCGATTGTATCGGTGGCAGCTGGATTGCGCCAACGGATGCGATGGAGCAAGGCGACTGGGAGCGGATCACCGCTTTATGTAAAGAAGCCATTGGTGCATTAAAAGCGTAATTGGTTCTGAAATATTAAAAAAGCTACCAAATTGGTAGCTTTTTTGTTTTCAGCGTTGGAATAAGCCTTAAAACAGAAATTACTTGGTATTACCTGAGTAGTTAAACTGAGACTCTACCTTCCAAACACGGTAACGTACCTGGGCATTTTCTGGTAGATAAAATACTTTCGGTAAACGGCTATCGTATTTAACCATTAAGTCAGCATTGATCTTTAAGAACTTCTCGGTTTTTGCTTGCTCAAAGCAGGCCATCATAGTGCTTGGGCCTTCAGAGATCTTATCAACTTGATAGTAGCTATATCCCCACCCTTTCACTGTATGCTGTTTCAATTCACCCACTAAACGATGTTGATTACAATCAACCATTTGGGTTTGGCCAATTTCAATCTCCACCCTGTAGTCAGCTTCATTATCTAGCTTTGGTAATGTCAAAATATGCTGCTCTTGGCCAGTTGCTGGCTTAGGATACATTTTAGTTTCACTGGTAACCCCTGTGTCAGGATTGCTGTAATCACTGGCGCTATAAATCTTTGCACTGATCATATTTTGATTGACTCCAGATGGATGAGTTGGGCTGGTTGCACTGGCATTAAATGAAAAAGTAGCAAAAACTAAAGATGAGGCTAAAAGAGTACGGCCAAAGCGTTGGTTTAAGGTAGTCAGTAAGGTCATACATTCTCCAAAAGAATAGGTGTTGTGTGTCTAATACATCTATAAACGGGCTGGTTTATAAAAAGGGTTAAAAAAATAATATTTTTATTAAATGACAATAAAACCATTCTCAACGGTGTGAACAAAACTTGAACTCAACCCCATAGCGGGATGGAATATTACTTTTTATAGCCAGCTTGAAACTAGGTGGGTAAATGGATTACAAATGTGTTGATAATTTATCGGCCAGAGCTTTTGTTGTTAATCGAGCAAGTACCATAAAGCTGAGGCTTGAGGGAAGAGTCTGAAGCTGATCACATACTGGCTTTTTTTATTGAATTTTGGGATCTAAAGGCGTAAGTTTAGCTTGAGTATCAAAATAGTCGATTATCGAACTAGTTGATTATCGAACTAGTTAATTATCGAACTAGTTGATTATCGAACTAGTTGATTATCGAACTAGTTGATTATCGAACTAGTTGATTATCGAACTAGTTGGTTGCCGAACTAGTTGAAGGTCAAGGTAGATGGTTGTCAAAATACTTATCAATCAAATTAATTGGCGATCAAAATAATTGGCAGACAAAGTGGGTGAAGGTCTAAATATTTCGAAGACTTATAGTTAGTAGTTAGTAGTTAGTAGTTAGTAGTTAGTAGTTAGTAGGTCATGTGATATGGCCCTAAGACTATTATGTGCTGATGAGGTACAGCGGTCAGTCTAAACGGGTGCGTAAGCATAATGACTATGCATGATGTCTATTTATACTGTCTGTTCATAATGTCTATTTATAATGTCTGTGCATGAGGACTTATCATGATAGCTATGCATGTTTATACATAATTGAAGCCGGTAGGGCAGCAAAATACACATTTAAACAAAAGTATAAGCTCAGCGAACAAGCTTGAGGTCGTCAACAAAGCAAAAGGTAGAGGGTTGTTATGGGAAACGTTAAGCAGACAGTCATTAATTGTCCTCATAAGCAGGGTTTTTCTACCCACAATAGTGCAGGGGAGCGCAATACTGCCTATGTTCTAGTGCTAACGATAGTGACAATGTTAGCTGAGATTATTGCCGGCACCCTATACGGCTCTATGGCCTTGCTTGCTGATGGTTGGCATATGGGGACGCATGCTGCAGCGTTCATGATCACCTTATTTGCTTATCGATATGCCCGCAAACATGCTAATTCAGCAGAGTTTTCATACGGGACAGGTAAGGTGAGCGTACTGGGCGGCTACACCAGTGCAATAGCGCTAGGTCTCGTGGCGCTTGTTATGCTGGTTGAGTCTGGTGTGCGACTATTTAACCCTCATGAAATATTTTTTAACCAAGCCATTTTAGTTGCAGTGATCGGACTAATAGTGAATATCGTAAGTGTGTTTTTATTAAAAGACCATCACGGCCATGCTCACAGTCACTGTCACTGTCACTGTCACAGTCACAGCCATGCTCACAGTCATCATCATGACACTAGCGAGTATGAAAATAGCGATGACGCAGGTGATCAGCATGAACACACTCATGATAAAAGTGAAGTGAAGCATAACCCAAGTCATGACCATAATTTACGAGCAGCATATTTTCATGTACTTGCAGATGCGTTAACGTCACTACTTGCGATTGTTGCCTTGTTAATGGGTAAGTACTTTGGATTGAATTGGCTCGACCCATTAATGGGGATTGTTGGCGCCATCATCATTAGCCGTTGGGCTTGGGGGTTATTAAAGCAAACTGGTCCCATTTTGTTGGACGCGAGTATTGAACAGACGTATATCGAACAGATAAAACACACCCTTGAGCAAGAGCAGGCTCAGGTTGTCGATTTGCATATTTGGAAAATCAGCGCCGACCATTATGCAGCGAGTATGGTCATACATTGTGACTGCAATAACAACGTCGGTTATTTTAGGCAAAAGCTGTCAGATTTCGAGCGTTTATCCCATATCACTATTGAAGTTAATCCGCTGACTCAGGCACAATAAGCGCCTAATTATTAGGAACTAATTATATGAATAACCAAGATGATAATTTAAATCATGCCATGATCGAATTTTACGAGAAGTTATCATCTTGGGAAATGGCTGTAGTCAAAGATAAAGGCTTTAGTTTACCTCAAGTTCACACGGTTGAAATTTTGGGCTTAAATGGTCCAATGCGAATGAAAGAGCTCGCACAAAAGATTGGTATTACCACTGGGACATTAACTGTTCAAATCGATAAAATGGTTGATGCTGGCCTAGTTATTCGAGTCCCACATGCAAATGACAGACGCTCAATATTAGTTAAGCTGACTGAAAGTGGACGCGAAATGTTCGAAGAGCACGATAAACTTCACATACAGCTTACTCAAGACTTAACGGCTAAGTTTGATGCTACCGAGCGCGCTCAGTTATTACATTTTTTAGAAAGAATTAATCGAGAATTCTAGACAATAAGTTTAGCTGTATTAGTGGCTATACAAATATGACTCGAGAGCGGGTCATAATCAATTACACCTTCGCGCGTTACCACATGCTAAATAAGCTTGATCCCCAGTCGAACTTACCCAATCAAAACCTGTCTACTAGTCATTAGTTTCTTTCGCTGTTACAAATGATACGTTTTTTGCGAAAATGTATCATACATTTGTCTTATACGCTTTGAGTGATATGCCTCAGCTGCTAGTATAGAGGATATCTGTCGACAACAGGCTCCAGGCAAGGAAAGCCCTCAGCATTCAAAAAATTTAAGTGAGTAAACTAGGTGCTAGCACGTCTTAAAAATTTAAATAGTATTCAATTCACTGTCATACTTTCGATTTACTACGTATGCGTGTTTAATATTCCTCTTTTTCAAATCATCAAGCAGGGTATTGATAAACAGGCTGATGTTAATATGGCATTTATTGCCAGCATGCCTTTGTTTCTGTTTTTTGCTTTGTCTTTTTTATTTAGCCTCTTTAGTATTAAGTACCTGGCAAAGCCGTTTTTTATTATCCTGACGTTGATGTCATCGAGTGTATTTTTTGCGGCATTTCAATATGGAGTCGTGTTTGACTACGGCATGATTGAAAATACAGTTCAAACTAATCAGTCTGAAGCTGCCACCTACCTTAATTGGGCATCGGTCGTTAATTTTGTCGTAACAGGCGTGATCCCTTCACTGTTTATCTATAAAGCCAATATTCAGTACAAGCCTATAACGAAAGAACTGTTGCATAAGGTGATATTTATGTTGTCTATGCTGGCGGGCATAGTGGTCATTGCGATGTTTTATTATCAAAACTATGTCGCATTTGGACGTAATAACGACATTATGAAGCGTTATATCATTCCAACTTATTTTATTGGCTCCACAGTTAAATATATAAAAGTTAACTACCTACAAGAGCCGCTTGTGTACAAGCAGATAGGCTTAGATGCTAAAAACACCACAGATAAAACCAAGCCAAATTTAGTTGTTTTAGTGGTAGGGGAAACTGCCCGAGCAGCTAATTATTCTTATTATGGTTACGATAAGCCTACCAATGTACACACTCAAGATCAGGGCTTAGTCGTGTTTAAAGACACGCACTCATGCGGTACTGCCACCGCAGTATCTTTACCATGCATGTTTTCTAGAATGGATCGTGTTAATTATGATTCGCGCCGAGAAAAAGCCCAAGACAGTGTCATCGATGTGTTAAATCATGCGGGGGTCCAGCTCGAGTGGCTCGACAATGACAGCGGCTGTAAAGGTGTTTGCCAGAATATCGAACACGTCGTTATCGATCATGATAGCGACCCCAAACTATGTAATGGCGAGTATTGCTACGATCAAGTTTTACTAAATGCGCTGGGTAAGCGGCTTAAAACCATTAAAGATGAAGATACGTTATTAGTGTTACACATCATTGGTTCTCATGGGCCAACGTATTATCTACGTTATCCAGAGGAACACCGTCATTTTGTGCCAGATTGTCAACGTAGCGATATTCAAAACTGTAGTCACGAAGAGCTAGTCAACACTTATGACAATACTATTTTATATACCGACTTTATTCTTTCAGAAGTTGTTAATAAGCTAAAAGCATCAAGTGCAGAGTTTGACACCGCAATGCTCTATATATCAGATCATGGTGAGTCATTAGGAGAAAAAGGAATGTATCTTCACGGTACACCTTTCTCATTTGCGCCTGAAGAACAAACCAAAGTACCTTTCCTGGGCTGGTTCTCAGCAGGTTTTTCAAAACAAAATCACTTAGACCTTGCTTGCTTAGCGCAGGAAGCTAGCAAGGGCGGTTTTTCTCACGATAATTTATTCGATAGCTTGCTTGGTTTGATGAATGTAAGCAGCGAGGTTTATCGGCCTAAAGCTGATATCTTTTCAAGTTGTAGAAAATAAAATCAAAATTATTGATAAAAGGGGATGGCAACATCCTCTTTTTTGTTTAAAGTATTGATAAGTAAAGTTATCAAGATGGAGTGACTTATACAATGGATATGGCGCAGCATATATCAGAAACAGAACTATCAGCTAAGATTTTACGTCATGCAGTGCCTAAGATGTCTGAACTCAAAGTTCCAGTCACTCCGGAAAATTACGCTGTTTGGTATGAATACTATAAAGGGATTAACCTTGACTTAAAGCGTGCGATTGACGGCTTATTGAGTACCAACGTCAGCTTTACTCCAGATGTAAGTCATAGTTTGTATAAAAAGTATATCTTAGTTAACTCGCCAGAAGTGATTGAAAACGTCCAATTAGAAACTCAAGTACTGATAAATAGTTTACTGGCCAAAATAGCCAACATGAGTAAGGGCACATCACAATTTTCTACTTCATTAACTGACTTTAATAATGCATTAAAACAAGATCCCGATCCTATCGTTATGCAAAAATTGGTCGATAGCTTCAGTAGTGAACTCGATGAGATCATTGCAGCTAACAGTGAAATGGACAAAAGTTTAACAAGCATAAGTGAAGAGGTCGTGGCCCTTAAAACGGAGATGGTCGAGCTTCGATCCGTGGCTATGACCGATGAGCTAACGTCGTTGAATAATCGCCGTGCATTCGATAAAGAAGTGATCAGTCATATTGATAGCTTCAATCATACTAATTTTGAAAGTAGCCTATTGGTGGTCGATATTGACTACTTCAAAAGGTTTAACGATGTACATGGTCATTTAATTGGTGACAAAGTTCTGGCTTACGTTGCTCAAGCATTAAAGAACAGCGTTAAAGGAGATGATTTCGTTGCACGTTATGGCGGCGAAGAGTTTGTTATCTTGTTATCAAATACAAGACTCGAAGACGCAAGTATCGTAGCCGAGAATTTAAGGCGAAAGATCGCCGAGCGTAATCTTACGATTGGTAAAGATAAAAAGTTACCCCTTGGCAATATTACCGTCTCGGTTGGCGTAGCATCATTAAAGGCTGAAGATGATAAAGACAGTTACTTTATACGGGCTGATGAAGCCTTATACCGGGCTAAATCAGCGGGTCGAAACTGTGTCATTGCTGAAAGAGTTGTAGAAACTCCAATTTAGTTTGAACATGATTGAGTTTGAAAAAGATTGAGTACATGGTTTGAGATTTGACCAGCTTAAAGCTTGAAAGCTAAAAATGAAAAAGGCCGTTAAGATGAAATCTTAACGGCCTTTTTGTGATTGGCTCAGTTATACCAATTGTATTAATTGGGGGGGGATTTTAAATCCATATGCATGTTAATCAAGCGGTCTTCCATATCAAAAGTGACAGTAAAGCCAAGACGTTTAGCTAAGCTGGCCATATTTCTATTCTCAAACATGGTAAAGCCAGTCAGCACAAGGGTGTCGTTATCTTTGTAATACTTGATCAGTTTTTCAAGTAGCAGTTTTCCTAGGCCTTGTCCCTGGTAGTTACTGCGCACCGCCATGGCAAACTCAGCTTCGGTATTGTCAGGATCGATAGAGGCTCTTATCGCGCCTAAGGTCGTTTCTTCGCCCGCAGCATCTATCGAGGTGGCTATAAAGGCCATCTCGCGGGCGTAATCAATCTGGGTTAATACAGCCATCTCTTCATGGGTCATTTTAGAGCGCACACCAAAATAACGCTTATAGCGATCTTCATCTGACAGGGAGTTATCAAAAGCGAGATGTTTGGGTTCATCCTCCGGTAAAATCGGTCTTAACATCACTTTGCTGCCATTTTTAAGGGTGGCTATCTGCTCAAGTTCTTTTGGATAAGGTGAAATAGCCAGTCTAGAGGCGTTATCTATGGGTTCTTGTTGCAGCCCAATATTCACATCTAATAAGGTGATTTGTTCTCCAGCGCACAATACAGGGTTCAGATCTAGGGTAGCGATTTCGGGGCAATCTATGATGAGGTGAGAGATTTGCGTTAGCATAATACACAGTGCGTGCATATTTAAGCCCAGTGGCAAATGTCGATCACGAAGCTTTTGTGTTTTTAGCGCCTGGATCACCATATAGCGAGCCAATGTCATATTCAGTGGTGGCAGGGCAACGACCGCATCTTTAGTGGGTTCCCATTCAGAGCCACCTTCGCCAAGTAAAATTGCAGGCCCAAACACTGGATCATTGGCAACTGCGACGCGGATCTCTTGAGCCCCAGCAGTAAGAGCCATCTTCTGCACGATTAACCCCTCGATTTTCGCCTCAGGATTGAGTGAGATCACGCGCTCTATCATGGCCTTTGCTGCTAGTTCAACCTCAAGATCAGAGGTTAAGTTCAGCATCACGCCGTGCACGTCAGATTTATGGTGAATACTCGGTGATTGCACTTTTAGCGCGATGGGGTAACCCGCTTGGTTGGCAAATTCAACCGCCTGCTCAGGTGTGCTGGCAAACCAGGTGTCGATAGTCTTGAGCCCATAAGCATTTAAGATAGCGCTCGACTCATGGGTCTCTAGTATTGTCTTTCCTTGGTTTAACGCCTGTTGTAACCTGTCTCGCGCAAATGTTGCATCGGCGGGAATATTATTAGGGATAGATTGCGGAACTTCCTGCAACAACTTTTGATTGCGGCGATACTCCACCATGTGCATAAAAGCGCCCACGGCACCTTCTGGCGTCCGGTAAGTTGGGATCCGTGATTTTGAAAAGTGCTTACGGGCTTCATAAGCCGAGTCTTCGCCACTCCAATTGGTTAAAATATTGATCCGGTGACGATTCGGGTGTTCTGAAATTGTTTTAGCAATAGCTTCAGCTATCTCAACACTTTCCCCTAAAGCTGAAGGAGAATGAAGGACTAAAATGGCGTCGAGATCGTCACTATCCATTAAGATCTCAAGTGATTTAGCATAACGCACAGCGTCTGAGTCACCGCCAATATCAACTGGGTTTTGTCCAGACCAGCTCTTTGGTAAAAGTGTATTCAACCGCTGGCAGATCTCAGTAGATAAAGGAGGCAGTTTCCCGCCACCCAATATCAGTTCATCAAGGGCAAGTACAGCAGGGCCGCCGCCATTACTGATGATCCCAAGTCGCTCCCCTTGTAATGGTCTTGAGTGCGCTAAAGTTTCTACTGCGGCAAACAGTTCAATAAGATCATTCACTCGCAGCATACCGGCACGCCTAAAGGCTGCCTCATACACAGCATCATTGCCCGACAGGCCACCAGTATGCAGTTGTGCGGCACTAGTACCCTCTATGCTTCGGCCTGACTTAATCACGATTATTGGCTTATTACGCGATGCAGCGCGAGCGGCTGATAAGAAATGACGCTTTTCATTAACCGAATCGATATAGAGCAAGATTGCATCGGTTTTAGCGTCACGGCCTAAATAATCTAACAGTTCATCAAAGTTAATATCGTTGGCATCACCGAGGGAAATAAATGATGAAAAACCAATGCCTTTATTATTTGCCCAATCGAGCACTGTGGTACAGATAGCGGCAGATTGGGATACAAATGCGATTTTTCCGGGCAGGGCGGCAGTGTGAGCAAGGCTCGCGTTTAACCCTATGTTGGGCAATATCATGCCTAAACTGTTTGGGCCTAAGATCCGCATGCCGTATCGAACTGCAAATTGCTGCATCTGACTTAAGAGACTGACGCCATCCTCGTTAAACTCATCGGCCATACCCGATGCCATGACAATGGCGACTTTGCAACCAAACTGAGCCAAGGTCTCAATAACGCCAGGTACGCTTTTTGCAGCAGTGCAGATAATGGCTAAATCGGGTTTAAGTGGCAGTGATTGAATATTGGGATAAGCGAGCACGCCCATAACGGCTTCATATTTTGGTGTCACTGGCATGATAGGGCCGGAAAACCCACCGGAGAGCAGATTTTTCATCAATACATTACCGGCTCGCTTAGGTTTGTTTGACGCCCCAATAATGGCAACCGATGTAGGTTTGAAGAGTGTATGAAGAGTACGTTGGCTCATGAACTTATCCGATAAGTCAGTATGTTATGAGTGTACATGAGCCGTAAGGTTTTACCATAGTAGAATGGTCGAATTCATTCGCTACAAAGATTAATTTCCCCCTTGTCATTCCTGCCAGTTAATAACGCTAGCAAGTCACTACGCTCTTGCTCTTAGCGCTTGATTTTATGTGAACCATCATATTTTATTGCTGGTTGGTATTAACATCGTGGATCATACCAATGCTCAATATTATTGATGCCAATATCACCGCGACCAATTTTGTGGACTAGGCCACATGGGTAGACACAAAATTATGAGCTGAAGTGAAAAACCGCTACAGTTTTGCCGTATAGCTTGACTGGATTTTGCCATTTTATTGAAAATTGATGAGGTTATTCAATGCGTATAGAAGATCTAAAATTGTTCACTATTGTGGTTAAGCTAGGTAGCTTTACCGCAGCAGCCACCGCACTTGATCTGCCTCGTGCTAATGTCAGCCGCCGCATAGGTGATCTAGAAAAGTCTCTTAATGCGCAGCTTTTTTTCCGCACAACGCGTCAATTACGCTTGACCCAGCATGGCGAAACGTATTATCACGACCTGTTAGGTGTACTTGATGGCTTTGAACAAGCTAAGAATAAATTGCTCGATCTCGATGAAAAACCTGTAGGCAAGGTTAAAGTCGGATTTTTACCCGAGAGTGATGAAGCACTTCAGCCCGCATTGGCCAAATTTCAACTCCTGTACCCGGATATTGAGCTGGATCTGCGTTTTACAAATAACTACGTTAACGATATTTACAATCAAGGTTTAGACTTTGTATTGCATGCCGGAAAAATAAAAGATTCAGGGTTTATTGCCCGAAAAATCTTAAGTTTAGGGCGAGGCATGTATGCCAGCCCTGAATATATTGCCAAGCATGGCGCGCCGACGACGTTAGCACAATTGTCTGCTCATCAAACGATCTGTTATCGCTGGCCAGATGGGACATTAGATGATAACTGGGATTTAATCAGTGAGACGATTAAGGTTAATTGCCGTTTAAGCGCTAATCATATGGGATTAGTTCGTCGGGCGATAGTAGGCGGTCAAGGGATTGGTTTTATGCCTCCTTTGTTTGCTCTTGCTGCTATAGAAAGTCAAAACTTGGTTAGGATTTTGCCCGAGTATGAGTCAAAGAAAGAGGACGTATGGCTTATCTATCCAGACCGAAAAGGCATTAGTTTACCGACTCGATTATTGATTGATTTTTTATTACAAGAAATTCCTGAACGCGCATCTTTGTCATGATTTTCATGACAGTTTGGTGCGGTATCGCTAGATTATCTCAATAAGTTAAACACTTACACTTCCTCCCAATATCAGTATTGGGAGAAAGAGATGCAGATCTCAACTAAAACAATTAGCAAATTTGCTATCACACCATTGGCCTTATGCTTGCTCAGCGGATGCAGCCAAGCACCCGCTCAAACCACAACTATCACCAGTAAAATTGAACGTCCTGTTCAAATTATGCAGCTTAACGAGTCACAATTAAGCCAAGTCAAACAATTCTCAGGCGTACTAGAAGCGACTCAAACCGCGTATCTAGCATTTAAAGTTGCTGGCACTATTGAAGCCATTTTAGTTAACAGTGGCGATAGTGTGTTGCAAGGGCAATTACTCGCAACACTTGAGCCCCATGACTACCAAGTCAATGTGGCAGAACTCAACGCCCGCTTAGAAGAAGCAAAAGCGGCCCACCAACTTGCAAGCGCAGAGCTTAAGCGTGTTCAGCAAGCTATAGCAGATGACGCCATTTCTGCAGTGAACTTAGATAGAGCGCAAAGTGGATATAAGCGCAGCTTAGCAATGGTCGAAGTGGTGAACCAGAATCTGCAAAAAGCGAAAGATGCCTTACGTTATACCGAGCTCAGAGCCCCCTTTGACGGAGTGATAGGCTCAAAGAGTCAGCAAGCTTTTGAACAAACAGCGCCTGGTAACCCATTATTTTCGTTACATCAGCTTGGTGCAATGAAGGCGGTGGTTGATGTTCCAGAGAATTTAATGGCAAAGCTCAATAACAGTACGCTTGCAGAGGTGCGTTGGCATGGTAGTGATAAGGTGATAAAGGCAAAAATTGGGGCAATGGACACATTAGCCGATCCCATAAAACAAACCTACAAAGTTGAATTTGTGCTTAATCACGCAACAACCGCACTGCCAGGCAAAGCGGTACAAGTTGATGTGGCCTTTAAGCATCAGCTTAATCGTTTTTGTGTTCCTTATGCCGCAATTGTGGCTGACGGCAAAAACAACAACCTCTATGTCATTAAATCGCACCGAGCCGTACTCATGCCTGTGAATATTACGTCATTACAAAGTCACAGCGCTTGTTTGACTGGAGAGCTAACAAGAGGTGACCAAATTATCACTGCTGGAGTGCACTATATTGCGCCCGATCAGCTTATATCTAACACCATCATCAAGCCATTTAGTTATTAGGAGTCATGATGAATTTAGCTGAATTTGCCATAAAACAGCGAGTGTTTGTGCTGTTCTTTAGTGTGTTATGCGTGATTGTTGGTTTGGTGTCTTACTTTGAGTTAGGCAAACTAGAAGATCCATCATTTACGGTAAAAAGCGCTGTAGTGGTTACCCTCTATCCGGGCGCGTCTGCCAAAGAGATTGAACTGCAGGTAACGGATAAAATCGAAACGAAACTGCAAGAGATGGGCTCGATGTGGAAATTGCGCTCGTTATCTCGTCCGGGCAGTTCAATGATTTTTATTGATCTTAAGGAATCAACGGACTCAAAAGATCTTCCCCAAGAGTGGGATCTTCTGCGACGTAAAATTGCTGATGTGAAACTCTCTCTACCAGCAACGGCACAAATAAGCATTGTTCAAGATGAATTTTCAGAAGTGTATGGCATGTTATTTAGCGTTTATGGCGACAAGACTCAACCTGAAGCGTTACGTCAGTACGCGAAAGAGCTACAACGACGCTTAAAAACCGTAGACGGTATTAAAAAGATTGAACTTCACGGCGTGCAAAATCAAGCGGTGTATATTGATTTACCCGAAGAGCGCTTAGCCCATTATGGTTTGTCATCCATTCAAGTGATTAACCAACTCTCAACTCAAAACTTAACGTTTGACAGTGGTAGTTTTGCCGCTAATGACGAGCGTATTCGTGTCGATCAAAGTAGTGCATTTAAATCTGTCGATGATATTAAAAACCTCATCATTAAAGGCGGTATCGGGCCGTACAGCACAGGTTTGTTACGCCTAGGAGATATTGCCGATGTCAGTTTAGGTTACCAAAGCCCTGTAACCACACTAAGCCGTTTTAATGGTAAAGAAGCGATTACATTAGCAGTCAGCCCCGTTGAAGGGATTAATGTGGTCAGTTTGGGAGAAAGCCTGACCCAAGTGATTGAAAATTACCAACAAGAGTTACCACTTGGTATTGAAATTGGCACCATCGCATTCCAACCCGATGAAGTGGCTAAATCGATACAAGACTTTGTGATTAATTTGCTAGAAAGCGTGGCGATTGTATTTGCCGTGCTACTGGTGTTTATGGGCTTTAAAAGCGCAACCATAGTGGGCAGTAGTTTACTGTTTACTATCTTATTAACGCTTATCTACATGTATCTCGCCGGAGTGGATTTGCAGCGGGTGTCTTTAGGCACCTTCATTTTGGCCTTAGGTATGCTGGTAGACAATGCAATTGTTATTACCGATCTATTTGTGGTGAAACTTAATCAGGGCGTTGAGCGCACCAAAGCCGCGATTCAGTCGGTAAAAGAAACATCAAAGCCGCTATTTGCTGCCACTGTGATTGCGATTATGGGGTCAAGCCCTGTGTTGTTCTCACAAACAGACGCCGGGGAGTTCGCAAGTTCGGTGTTCTTGATTATCTGTTCATCGTTACTTTTTTCATGGCTGGTGGCGGTAACACTCACGCCCTTGCTATGTTGGCTATGGATAACCCCGAGTCATAAACACACTCAATCAGCGCCAAAACCTAGCCGATACCAGCGTGCGGTGGCTTGGACTGTTCAGTATCCGGTTAAAGCCATATCAATGGCAATGCCGTTGTTACTTATCACTGCGATGGCCGTGCCGTATGTTGCTATCAATTTTATTCCAAGCTCTGACAGACCTATGGTGTTTCTTGATTACTGGCTACCTAATGGCAGCAAGATAGAACAAACATCATCAGATATGAAAAAAATTGAAGGTTGGTTAATTCAACAACCAGAAGTTAGCAGCATCTCTAGTTATGTCGGTGCGAGCGCACCTCGATTCTCGGTAACGGTTGAGCCTGAGCCATATGATCCAAGCTATGGTCAAATTGTGATTAACGTCGAAGATTATGAGGCTATTGCAGAGCTCACTAAACGTGGCGATCTCTGGCTTGCTAAGCAGTTTCCTAATTCTGAACCAAGATTTAGGGCGTTAAAATTAGCCACTAAAGATAAGTTTAGTATTGAAGCAAGATTTACCGGTCCAGATCCTCAAGTGTTACATCAGCTATCGGATCAAGCGCAGCTGATTTTAGCCGACAATCCTAATATTAAATATGTGCGTGATGACTGGCGCCAACTCAGTAAAGTGATTGACCCCGTCATTAATCAAGAACAAGCAAGGCGAGCAGGTATAAACCGTACGGATATATCGTTGGCAATTAAACGAGCTACCGACGGTATGACAATCGGTATTCTCAATCAAGGCGATCAACTGATCCCAATTAGCTTTAGAAGTGCAGACAGCGACTTAAGTCATCTACAAACCTTGCCAGTCCGTTCACTGTTAGGTATTCACAGTGTACCACTGGGGCAGGTGGTTGATGAGTTTGAGCTTAAATTTGAAGAGAGCATGATTTGGCGTCGCAACCGGGTACCGACCATTACCGCCCAAGCGGATGTATTTGATATCACTCCAGCGCAGGCACGTAATCAAGTCAAAGCTCAAATTGAGGCGATTGAACTGCCTGCAGGCTATTCATTTGAATGGGGTGGTGAGTACTATGATGAAGATCGTGCAATCTCTGACACGTTAAACCAAATGCCTAAAGCATTGTTGATGATGGTGGTGATCATGGTGGCGATGTTCAACGGCTTTAAGCAGCCGGCCATTATTCTAATTACGCTTCCTTTAGCGGCAATTGGTGCAACTTGGACTTTACTATTACTTGATAAACCCTTTGGTTTTATGGCGCTTATTGGTGCTATTACTTTAGCAGGCATGATCATCAAAAATGGCATTGTGTTGATGGATCAAATTGAACTTGAGCGCGCTGCTCATAAACCTCTTAAAGAGGCGGTAAAAGCGGCGACGCTAAATCGTACTATGGCGATATCAATGGGAGCACTGACCACGGCGCTAGGCATGATTCCCCTCTTAAGTGACAGGTTGTTTGATCAAATGGCGGCAACCATTATTGGTGGCCTAGCTGCTGCAACTGTGCTGTCGTTGTTTATTATGCCGGCGTTTTACTGTTTGTTTTATCGCAACAGTGAACTTAACTGCCAACACGTTTCCACGCCATTAACTCAAGCTGTTTTGGAGCAAAAATAATATGAAACTTTTACCTCTTGCACCAATAGCGATTGCGTTAATGCTCTCAGGCTGCGCCGTTGGCCCAGACTATCAAGCACCAACTAGCCATTTAGACAGTGAATATTTAAACCAAGGTGTTCAAGGTACCATCACAGGTAAGCAGCAACGCAGTGAAAATAGTGCGTGGTGGCAGCAGTTTAATGATCCAATACTGAATCAACTGGTCATCGACGCACAAAACCAAGCTATACCGATTAAAATTGCCGCGCAGCGGGTCAAGATGGCGCAATCTTATCAACAAGCGATAGAGTCTTTTAACGTGCCAACCGTCAATTTAGGGGCTGGGTTTGGCAATGCGCAAATCAGTGAAAATGATCCATTGTTAGGCAGTGCCATTACCGCGACTCATCCCATGACGGGAGAATCCTTAGGTCTAGTTGATGACAATAACAGTGCCTTTTTTGCGGGAGCAACCATTGCCTGGGAGGTTGATCTATTTGGCCGGATCGACAGACAAGCCAATGCAGCCGCTATTCGTAAAGATCAGGTGGTGATTATGCGTGAGGGCTTAACCACATTGATAACATCAGATGTGATCCACAATTATTTGCAAATGCGAGGCGCACAGGAACGACAGCAAATAGCGTTGCAGACCATAGCAGATCAACAACATACTCTGGATCTGGTTAAGTTGATGGTTAAGAGCGGCTACGGCTCAAAGCTTGATGAAGCGCAGGCAAAGGCGATGTTAGCAGCCACGCAATCGGTGCTACCACAACTCGAGATAGCTGAGAACGTGCATAAGCAGCGTTTAGCCATTTTATTAGGGGAA
Organism: Shewanella sp. 125m-1; assembly: GCF_052977065.1. Lineage (NCBI taxonomy): Bacteria > Pseudomonadati > Pseudomonadota > Gammaproteobacteria > Alteromonadales > Shewanellaceae > Shewanella > Shewanella sp. 125m-1. Next base: position 36,272 of record NZ_JBRILT010000022.1, on the reverse strand, counting down.
ACGCCCAAACAAGCACAGCAACGGTTCGCTAAGGTTATGCCGTTGCCCAACTTTAAAGGGGTGATCCCAACAGGCTTGCCTGCTAAGCTGTTAAATCGTCGCCCTGATATTAAGATAGCAGAGCGTGAAATGGCAGCATTGAACGAAGAGCGCGCAGCATCGATTGCAGCTCAATACCCGAAAGTGTTTTTAACGGGCTCGCCAGGTGTGCTGGCAAAAGATTTTGATGATTTATTTAGCAGTGACTCCGTCGCCTGGCTTGGCGCTGTGGGGGTGAGTTGGAATGTATTTGATGGTGGCCGCGGCGACGCCGTCGTAGACATGCAAAATGCACGTTTTGATGCCAGTGTATTAAGTTATCAGTACGCGGTAATTGCCGCATTTGGTGAGGTTGAAACGCTATTGCAAGGGTATGGCCACAGTCAACAATATGTGCAGTTAGTGATAGAGGCTGAACAAGAAACGACTAATGCGGTTAATAAAGCCAAGTCATTGTACAAAGCCGGCCTCAGTGATTACTTGTCTATTTTGGATGCTCAGCGGCAGCAAAATATGCTAAAAGATCGAGTCGTTGCCGCAAAACTGCAAACGGCGCACATGACCATTGGCCTGCATAAAGCGCTTGGGGGTAACTGGCAAGTGACAAATAAAACCTTGCTGACAGGCAGCCTTAATTAGCAAAAATCCGTAAATGGCTCGTGGTTTAAGCAATAAAAGCAGTGCTAGGCACTGCTTTATTGTTTTAATTCGTTCAGGCGTTCAGATGTTAGTCTTGAATCAAAACGGGGCAATTTTCAGGACAAACGAGCTTTATCGCTTTAGGTAAGACTTTTATGTGATGAAGTAAATATGAAGTCGGCTCGCCGTCAAGGTTTACAGGCAAAGACTGTGTTGAGGTTAAGGTTATTTCAGTCACTTGCATTCGATTAACGTATTTGTCATCAACATGCTTCCCATCAACATCCTTGGCATTAACTAACGGTTGTTTTAGTTCATCGATAACTTGCTTAAGCGCAGATGTAGGAAAATGTTTAATTAACAACACATCTAACAGACCGTCATTGAGTAAGGCGTTAGGTGCTAGATTTTGTCCACCCCCCGCTAAGCGGCCGTTACAAATGGCGCCGAGTAACCCCTCACCATTGAGATCAACTTTGTCACCGTTTGCCAGTGTCGCAGAGACTTGTCCCTGATAAGGCGTAAAGTTAAGTGCTTGCACTAATCCAGAGAGAAAGTAGGCCTGGCCACCAAGTAGGTCTTTTAATTCAACAGGCGTATCAACTGTAACTTGCGCGCCAAAACCTGCTGATGCGACATTGATAAAGTGGCGTTCATTTGCTTTCGCCATATCAATTGCAACAGCATTGCCATTAACGGCAAGAGCTAATGCACTTTCTATCTCAGAGGGGATCAAACAGGCGCTTGCAAAATCATTAGCGGTGCCTAAAGGTAAAATCGCTAATTCTATAGCGGGATCGGCAGGGCTAAGTTGAACAATTGCTTCAGCGACTTCATTAACGGTTCCGTCTCCGCCCCCCGCAATTACGCGCGTAATACCTAGGTTACTGGCTTCTTTTACAAATCGCTTAACATCACCGCCTTCCCAGGTACAGCGCACTTCTACTTTGTGACCTTGAGCGCGAAGCGCTAAAACGGTTTCTCTGATCTGTGGTAATCCGGCTTTTTTGCCATTAAGGATTAACATTATCATTATTCGCTCCCTGTTTGCGGCTAATGCAGTGTGCTTAATTTGCTACCACTGTACAGCATGCCTAACAGGTTGTGCAGCATAAGTTTTATACGTTTGGTCAGTTTTTTGCCTACTAAGTCTAATGATAAAACGCCAACAGAGCCTGTGTAAAATCGACTTGTTTTTAAGGTGACTCTGTAACGATTTCTCGCCATATATTTAGCCAGTCATAGATAATTGGCTGTTAGGCTTTACTCTGGCTTTGTCGACAATTTGTTGGTTTACTGTTGACTATTTATTGTTATCTGGCTAGATTGTCGACAATCCATTAAAAACTAATATTGTATTTTCGATGACATTTTTCAATGAACAGCCCATTACCAGTACAGATAAAACTTTCTTTCAGCTACGTAAAGCCATCGTAGAGGGCGAGATTGTGCAGGGCTCAAAGTTGAGTGAAACCGAGTTGTCGACAAAATACAGCGTCAGCCGCGCAGTGATCCGCGAAGCGATTAATCGTCTAGAGGCGAGTCATTTAGTTGAGCGCAGAGCCAATGTGGGCGCTAGAGTCGTGAGTTTAACTGCTGAGGGGTTACTTGAGCTTTATCAAGTGAGAGAGTCCCTTGAAGGGATGGCAGCAAGGTTAGCGGCATTAAACATGACCGATCAAGAGATTGATGATTTGCAATCTTTGCTCAATAGCCACTTTGAGAAAGTCCAATCAGCAGGCAGTTATTACCAAGAAGCGGGCGACGTCGATTTTCACTATCGCATCATATTAGGCAGTAAGAATAAACATTTAATCTCGATGCTTATTGATGGCATTTATCATTTAGTGCGCATGTATCGCGTGCAACTGGGTATGACAGGCCCACGTGTTACCACCGCCTTTGATGAACATAAACACATAGTGCAAGCCATCTGTAACCGAGACGCCGAGCTTGCCGAGATGCTGATGCGTCGGCATATTTTATATTCAAAATCGAGTATTGAAAACAAACTCGCTAATGATTTATCAAAACCATAAAAAATCAACAATTGACAGTTAAAATATCATTATAAATTTTGCCGTGCTTGAGCTAAGCCCTAAGCCCAGTAAAGACCACAGCACTGCAAGCGATAAACAAAAGGAACAGCACATGAGCGCAGGAAAGAAGTTTCGTGAAGCACTAGCGGCAAATAAGCCCCTTCAAATCGTTGGTACCATCAATGCTTATTCGGCGATGATGGCTAAAAAGATTGGTCATCAGGCGATTTACTTGTCTGGCGGTGGCGTGGCCAACGCATCATACGGCTTACCCGATCTTGGCATGACATCACTAAACGACGTGATTGTTGATGTGCAGCGTATTACTTCTGCTTGTGACTTACCTTTGCTGGTGGATATCGACACCGGCTGGGGCGGCGCGTTCAATATTGCTAAAACCATTCGCGACATGGAAAAGGCCGGCGCAGCAGCAGTACACATGGAAGATCAAGTAGCACAAAAGCGTTGTGGCCACCGTCCAAATAAAGAGATTGTGTCGACCCAAGAGATGGTTGATCGCATAAAAGCGGCAGTCGATGCCCGTACTGATCCTGATTTTTTCATCATGGCCCGCACTGACTCATTTGCTCAAGAAGGGTTAGAGTCGGCGATTGCACGTGCTAAAGCTTATGTCGCGGCAGGTGCTGATGGCATTTTTGCCGAAGCGGTAAAAACCGAAGAGCACTACCGCGCGTTCGCCGATGCGCTAGATGTTCCAATTCTCGCCAATATCACCGAGTTTGGCCAAACCGAGTTATGGAACAAAGAGCAACTGGGCGAGTGGGGCGCATCTATGGTGCTGTATCCACTGAGCGCCTTTAGAGCAATGAACAAAGCGGCTGAGATGGTTTACAGCTCCATTTTAGAAAATGGCGATCAAAAGGCGGTTGTGGATTCAATGCAAACTCGAATGGATCTTTATGACTACCTGGGTTATCACGATTACGAGCAAAAACTAGATAGCCTGTTTGCAGAAGGTAAAAACCTGTAAACAAGAGAAAGTCGCGGTCAACATGCCGCGACGCGCATACCTTACAACTTGTGTTTGGGCACGTAGTTAAGTGTCACAGTCATAAGCAAAAAAATTATAAAAAATGCGGGGCAAGACGTTAACGTTTTAGCCACCAGCAATACAAATTGAAAAGGAAGACAGTCATGGTTGATACAAAAAAATCGGAAAAACAAGCGGTTGATAAAAAGCTAAGCGGAGCGGGCCTACGTGGTCAAAGCGCAGGTGAAACCTCACTTTGTACCGTGGGCAAGTCGGGTTCGGGCTTAACGTATTGTGGTTACGACATATCAGATCTCGCCGATAACGCAACATTTGAAGAAGTGGCTTACTTGTTGTTTAACGGCGAGCTTCCTAATCAAATACAGCTTGATCACTATAAAACGGAGCTATTTGCTCAGCGTGATCTTCCAAAGGCATTAAAAGAAGTGCTACAACGCATTCCTGCCGATGCTCACCCAATGGATGTAATGCGTACCGGCTGTTCATTCTTAGGTAATCTTGAGCCTGAAAATGACTTTAGCGAGCAAAACAAAGCAGCAAACCGTTTGCTGGCCGCGTTTCCAGCCATCATGTGCTACTGGTACAAGTTCTCTCATGAAGGCGTTGAAATTGACTGCGTAACCGATGAAGACTCAATCGGTGGACATTTTTTGCACCTGCTTAATGGCAAAGCGCCATCTGAGCAACATCGCCGCGTAATGGATGTATCACTCATTCTGTACGCAGAGCATGAGTTTAATGCTTCAACCTTTACGGCGCGGGTTTGTGCGTCAACCTTATCAGACATGTTCTCGTGTATTACTGGGGCAATCGGTACGCTCCGTGGCCCACTGCATGGCGGTGCTAATGAAGCGGCTATGGATATGATCCAAAAGTTTAGCTCGCCAGAAGATGCAAAAATCCAAATGGCTGGCATGCTTGAGCGCAAAGAAAAAATCATGGGATTTGGTCATGCGATTTACCGCACCTCAGATCCACGTAACGTGATCATTAAAGGCTGGTCAGAAAAGCTAGCTAACGAGTTTGGCGACACCTCACTTTACGATATCTCAGTCGCTTGTGAAGAGTTTATGTGGGACAGCAAGAAGCTGTTCTGTAACGCCGATTTCTTCCACGCATCGGCTTACCATTTTATGGGCATTCCAACTAAGTTATTTACGCCTATCTTTGTCTGCTCACGCCTTACTGGCTGGGCAGCGCACGTGATGGAGCAGCGCGCTAACAACCGTATTATCCGCCCAAGCGCAGACTATACCGGTAGCGAGCCACGTACGGTCACACCTATCAGTGAAAGATAGAAGCTAGAACTCAGGACCTAGGACCTAAAAGCGAAGCGCCCTAGCACCTTATCTTAGCTTTTGACTGTATAGCAGGGCGCAGCCCGCTCTAGCCGCGAAGCGTCCTAGCAGTGAGCCTGCGAACGCTCTAGCACCTAGAACCTAGCACCTAGTACCTAGAAGCGAAGCGCCCTCGAACCTGTACGAATTAAATTGGAATGCATCATGACTGATATCAACACCCAATACCGAAAACCCTTGCCAGGCATAGAATTAGACTATTTTGATACTGAGGCCGCCGTTAATGCCATCAGCCCTGGCGCTTATGCCAAACTACCGTACAGTTCGCGTGTCTATGCCGAGAACCTAGTGCGCCGCTGCTCACCTGACACATTAACCGATTGCCTAACACAGATCATCGAGCGTAGACGCGATCTTGATTTTCCTTGGTATCCTGCACGCGTGGTGTGCCACGATATTCTTGGTCAAACCGCGCTGGTGGATTTGGCAGGTCTACGTGATGCCATTGCTGAAAAGGGCGGCGACCCATCAAAAGTAAACCCCGTGGTACCGACACAGCTGATTGTCGATCACTCGTTAGCCGTTGAACACGCTGGTTTTGAAAAAGACGCGTTTGAGAAAAACCGCGCCATTGAAGATAGACGTAATGAAGATCGTTTTCACTTTATCAACTGGACCAAAACGGCGTTTGAAAATATTGATGTGATCCAGCCGGGTAACGGCATTATGCATCAAATTAATCTAGAGAAAATGTCACCTGTGGTGCAGTCCCGTGACGGCGTAGCCTTTCCCGATACCTTAGTCGGAACCGACAGCCACACGCCACATGTCGATGCTTTAGGCGTTATCGCCATTGGTGTGGGCGGGTTAGAGGCCGAGAGCGTGATGCTAGGTCGTCCATCTTATATGCGTCTTCCAGATATCGTGGGGGTTGAGCTGGTAGGCAAACACCAAAGTGGCATTACCGCAACCGATATCGTGCTGGCGATTACCGAGTTTTTGCGTAATGAAAAAGTGGTATCGACGTACCTTGAGTTCTTTGGTGAAGGTGCAGCTAACCTCACCTTAGGCGATAGAGCAACGATTTCAAACATGACACCAGAGTTTGGCGCCACGGCTGCCATGTTCTACATCGATGACAAAACCATTGATTACCTCAAGCTGACCGGACGTGACGACAAACAAGTGAAACTTGTGGAAACCTACGCCAAACAGGCAGGACTTTGGGCCGATACCCTTGAAAATGTTGAATATGAACGCGTGCTGCGTTTCGATATATCAAGTGTTGGGCGTAACATTGCTGGTCCATCAAACCCGCATCGCCGCGTTGCTACTGCAGACCTTGCCGCTAAAGGCATAAGTGGTGAACTTGAGGATATGACGGGTGACAAAGCAGGCTTAATGCCTGACGGCGCCTGTATTATTGCCGCGATCACCAGTTGTACCAACACCTCTAATCCGCGCAATGTGATTGCCGCAGGGTTACTTGCACGTAACGCGAATGCAAAAGGATTGACGCGTAAGCCGTGGGTAAAAACCTCATTGGCACCGGGGTCAAAAGCGGTGCAACTGTATTTAGAAGACGCCAACTTGCTTACAGAGCTTGAGCAACAGGGCTTTGGCATTGTCGGTTTTGCCTGTACCACTTGTAACGGCATGAGCGGCGCGCTTGATCCGAAAATTCAGCAAGAAGTCATCGACCGTGATTTGTACGCAACTGCGGTACTTTCTGGTAATCGTAACTTCGACGGTCGAATTCACCCTTACGCCAAGCAAGCTTTCTTAGCGTCACCGCCATTGGTGGTTGCCTACGCTATTGCTGGCACAATTCGTTTTGATATTGAAAAGGATGCACTGGGCCAAGACAATGACGGCAACGATATTTTACTTAACGATCTTTGGCCATCAGATGAAGAGATTGATGCGGTGATCGCAAAAAGTGTAAAGCCGGAGCAATTCCGTAAAGTATACGAGCCGATGTTCGACCTTAAAGTCGACTATGGCGACGATAACCAGCAGAAGGTCAATCCTCAATACGAGTGGCGACCACAAAGTACTTACATTCGCCGCCCGCCTTATTGGGAAGGCGCACTCGCAGGCGAGCGCACTATGAAGGGAATGCGGCCGCTTGCAGTACTGGGCGACAACATCACCACCGATCATCTGTCGCCATCTAATGCAATTATGCTCGACAGTGCTGCTGGCGCGTATTTAGATAAAATGGGTTTACCAGAAGTCGACTTTAACTCCTATGCGACTCACCGCGGCGACCATTTAACCGCCCAGCGCGCTACCTTTGCTAATCCAAAACTGTTTAATGAAATGGTCACTAAGCTTGGTAGCAATGGTGAAGTTGAAGTTAAGCAAGGCTCTTACGCACGTATAGAGCCAGAAGGCATTGAGTCACGCATGTGGGAAGCGATTGAAACCTACATGGCGCGCAAGCAGCCACTTATCATTATTGCAGGTGCCGATTACGGTCAAGGCTCGAGTCGAGACTGGGCCGCAAAAGGAGTACGCCTTGCAGGAGTTGAAGTGATTGTTGCCGAAGGTTTTGAGCGAATACACCGCACTAACTTAGTCGGCATGGGCGTATTGCCGCTTGAGTTTACCAATGGCGCTAATCGTCACACGTATCAGATTGATGGCACAGAAACCTACGATGTGCTGGGTGAACGTACGCCGGGCGCATTGCTAACGGTGATCATGACGCGCAGCAATGGCGAAGTGGTTGAGATCCCGGTTAAGTGTCGACTCGATACCGCAGAAGAGGTGTCAATCTATGACGCGGGCGGCATACTCCAGCGTTTCGCCCAAGACTTTTTGGAGTCCTCAACATGAGCCTTCAGCGAAATAAATAGAGAGTCTTCAGCGAAATAAATAGAGAGCCTTCAACAGAGCCATCAGCGGATAAAGAGTAGAGCTTTAATCTTTTCTCTATAAGCTTGCTGTTAAAAAGAGGTCTTGTATGGTGAAGATACCATACAAGGTTCGACTCGGTAGCCTAGATGAAGTCTCTATCTATGAAGCGCGCGGTATACTCCAGCGCTTCGCCCAAGACTTTTTGGAGTCCTCAACATGAGCCTTCAGCGAAATAAATAGAGAGTCTTCAGCGAAATAAATAGAGAGTCTTCAACAGAGCCTTCAGCGAATGAGAGAGTAAGAAGTCTTCGGCTAATTAAAAGTTGGAGCAATGGTTTAGCTACAGAGGTAGGAAACGATATTGCAATGTAGATGAGACGCCGCAAGTACATCCTTGTAGGCTCTGGGGTGGCATCGAAGCCAAAAAAGCCACCGAAGCTCATCTACTCAGCAATATCGTCGACTAAATTTAACGCTTTCTACTTTGGCCATGCTAGTTAGTGCGGGACCGAATGAAAGCATGTCTCAAAAGAGTCATGGCTGATTTCGGACTCGTTTGTTAGTGAAATAACCAGCTATCAAGCATTCAAACGGTAAAACACATGACCACATCAACTGAATCAAAACCAAGCAAAGCATTTGCCCCGCAAATTAAAGTCGCAGCCACCTACATGCGTGGCGGTACCAGCAAAGGGGTATTTTTTAACTTAACAGACTTGCCAAAAGAGGCGCAGATCGCAGGCGCTGCCCGTGATGCATTGCTACTTAGAGTGATAGGCAGCCCCGATCCTTACGGCAAACAAACCGACGGCATGGGCGGTGCAACGTCAAGCACTAGCAAAACCGTTATCCTTGCCAAGAGCGAACGCGAAGATCACGATGTCGATTACCTATTTGGTCAAGTCGCTATCGACCGTCCTTTTGTCGACTGGAGTGGTAACTGCGGTAATTTAACTGCTGCAGTGGGGTCATTTGCCATCAGTAATGAGCTCGTTGATAGAAGCCGAATACCAGAAAATGGCATTGCCGTTGTGCGAATTTGGCAAAAAAATATCGGTAAAACCATCATAGCCCATGTACCCGTCACCCACGGAAAAGTGCAAGAGACCGGTGATTTTGAACTTGATGGTGTCACGTTCCCCGCAGCTGAGGTGCAAGTTGAGTTTATCGACCCCGCCGATGGCGACGGCGCAATGTTCCCAACAGGCAACTTAATCGACAACTTAATGGTGCCAACTGATGTGGTACCAAGTGGTGTTTTGCAAGCCACTATGATTAACGCGGGGATCCCGACGGTATTTATCAATGCTGCTGAACTGGGTTACACAGGTGCAGAGCTACAAGATGCGATTAACGGTGACGACACAGTATTAGCCATGTTTGAAAGCATACGTGCCCATGGCGCAGTGCAGATGGGGCTGATTAACCACATAGATGAAGCGGCGAGTCGACAGCATACGCCTAAGGTCGCCATTGTTGCTGACCCTATCGATTACACCTCATCAAGTGGTAAAGCCATTTCAAAAGAGGTGATAGATTTAAACGTACGAGCACTGTCTATGGGCAAACTGCATCACGCCATGATGGGCACTGCTGCCGTCGCTATAGGCACAGCAGCCGCGATTCCCGGTACATTAGTGAGTATTGCCGCAGGCGAGGGTAAGCGCGTTGCAGTAGCTGCTAGAGTCAATAAAGGCTTTGTCACCTTTGGGCATCCTTCAGGCACACTTAAAGTGGGCGCACAGGCGAGCCTGATTGATGGTCAATGGAAAGTTAACAAAGCCGTCATGAGCCGCAGCGCGCGCGTACTGATGGAAGGATGGGTAAGGGTGCCGGGAGATACCTTTTAACGTTGAGATTGAGGTTGTGATTGATTTTGAATTTAAGGTTGAGGATGGATTTCATGAGTGGAGCTCTGAAATATCTATCTCAGATTCAAGCAAAGGCGTCGGGCTCAATTGAAAGTTTCTGATTTAAGGCCATGATTTAAGGCTATGATTTAAAGCAATGATTAAAAGCCATCATTCGAGTCTTCTCAATGATGGCTTTTGTATATTAAGCTCACTTTGCCGCAACGTCAGCATTGGTGTCACCCATATAGAACGTGGTGTTAAAAGGATTTTTAAATACAAAATGCCTATCGGTTATCCAAGTAAATTCGCTAATAAAGTAAAGGTAGTAACCGGTTGAACTTTCGTCAGCAGGCTTGGCATTCTCTGACATTGTTACCCATTGGTTATCTACCTTTTTTTGTATAAATGAACTTGGCTCTTGTCCATTGTAGTAGCCAGAAAGTCTGTACTTACCATCCGGAGAGTAAATTCGTAGTTCTGGTGTTTCATCAATGTAACGACCATCGACCATAGATATTACCGTGTCAGATTCATGGCCACATGTAAAATACAGGCTCTGCTCTTGAGGGTAGTACGCATTGAATAAGCATTCATCATCGAAATGCTCAAGTTTAATAATACGCTCTGCGTTGCTATTTTTTATCTCTAAATAACCGTCTAGCACTAAGCGACCAGAAAGAGAGGCCATTAATTGTTTTTGGTCAGTAATTTTTTCAATCGTGGGTTGTGGGTAAGGCTTACGTTTGGTCATTTCATTATGATACGCCTCTTCTGAGATGGTCATAATGTTGACTGTTAGCTCGTTGGCAAAGCTTGTAGAAATACTCGCGATAAACAGCGAGGTGACTGCGATAATAGCCTTCATTTATTAGGTTCTAATCAATAACGTTAATATTATCAGTCGATTATGTCATAAGTGATGCAGGTGTCTATCGGATTAACTAACGGTATCTAAAAATGAGATGCATGACTACGTTTAAGCGTAGCGACCTGATTTCATGTTGTAACCTGTAAAATTCATATTAAAAGCTAAGCTGACACTCGATATGAGTGCTAGCTCATAGCGATAAAACAACAATAGACAAGTCCCACTGACGGTACAAAGTCAGTAGTATTTTGTACACAGCTGGTTATTGAAAATTTGATTGCGGTTTAAGACGATTGCTATATAAAACAACTCACACCAAGCAAAGTAAACTTAAATAAGGCCGTTAGTAGAGCGGTTATAAGAACGAGAAAGAGCAAATAAGTCGTGAAAACTGCAGTTTTAGCGTATCCTAGCAGCCATTAAATTTAATACTGCTGTTTATGAACATTGACGTAAAAGATATATCCGATCCCGTGATCAACACCGAGATCACCTGCTCAAATTGCCAAGCGTGTTGCTGCCGTTTAGAAGTCATGATAGTGACCGATACTGGCGTACCAGATGAGCATATCAGTGTCGACGAATATGGCGCCGAAACCATGTTACGCCTTGATGACGGTTGGTGCTCTGCAGTTGATAGAGACACCTTAATGTGCACTATCTACGAAAACCGCCCATGGATCTGCCGACTGTTTGAAATGGGATCGTACGAGTGCATCAGTGAACGTAAAGACCAAGTCTGAGCTAATACATATTAGCGACTAGGCTTAAGCATTAACATTTAGCAGTAACCTTCAGCAATAACATTTTTCTTTTGCATAAAACTCATTTAGAACGAGTGAATGGTTATGCCAGCTAATGTAAACCCAGATAACTAATGCAAACCAAGATAACTAGTTTAAAATCAGATGCTTAAGGGTATGCGTTTGAGCTTAGATAAGTGAAGCCTAAATGTTTGAGTTCAGATGTTTGAGCTTAGATGTTTGAGCTTAGATAATTGGAGCTTAGATGTTTGAGTTCTGCCAATGATAGTGGCCATCGCAACAATACAAAATACGCGACGGCCATTGCTGACTAGTTAATAAACGATGACGGCACTTTCTTGGCCGTTTTTGCGGCTTTCTTCTCTTTAGCAGTTAAAAGCGGTTTCTTTTTAACGTTCTTTTTACTGTCTTGTCCTTTACTCATGATACTTACCACCTAATGTAAAGTAATGAACCTAAAGTTGTTTTTTCATCAACTAAAGGCTTTTTGTTTCTCAAAATAGCTTTGTATAGCGTAAAACTCTTAAGTAACTACTCCAGTATGTTCCTATTGCAGAGCAATAGATAGCGATACATTCCCCGCCAAAAATTCCGACTCTTTAGCGATAAATCTCGGCTTGTTATCACACCTCAAGAATTTCGTGAGTTTGATCAAACTAAATAGATATAAAGTCATGAACCGATTATTCTTTTTGCTAACGTAATGTGCTAATTTGATTGCAGTAATTATCGGTGCAATGAATCTTGAACCTTTCTAGATTAACCTCGATTCGTACCAAGATTGATTCAGAAGTGATGACCTAACAAACGAGCTTAAGCGAGTAACACAAGGGAATGTGCTAGTGATCTCAGAGCAAAAACAACGCAACACAACTAACTTCTATAACATGCATGCGGCTAAACTTGCTGAGCAGTATGACTCTAAAACCTTTAAAGAAGTCCATGCTAGTTGGTTTCATCACTTAGCCGATATCTTCGTGTCTCACAGAAAATCCAATCAAACGCCGTTACAAGCCTCATTAAGTGAGCAAGCCTGCTTAACTCATATGAGAGGTAATGTAAGAGTTAATGTGTTAGATATTGGCGCGGGCTCAGGCCGAGATGTTAAATACTTCGCAGAGCAGGCATCCGAGCAGCAAGCCGTAACTGTGTATGCTGTCGAGCCCGCACATGAACTGGCTGCAATAGGCCAAAAACTTACTCAAAGCCTTAACGTCACGTGGTTACAGGATTCATTACCAGAGCTTAACGCGCTCGCCACATTAGATACGTTAGCTAAAACGGATGCGCTAGTTACAACAGGGCTGCGTTTTAAGCTGATCCTACTGAGCGCCGTATGGATGCACATCCCTGCATCAGAGCGTTTACAATCCTTGAATCGATTAACACAACTACTAGAACCTACAGGCAAGCTGATCATCACACTACGCCATGGCCCAAGTGGCGATGAGCGAGAGATGCATCAAGTGAGTATTGCAGAGCTTGCAACAATGAGCGCTAAAGTGGGGCTGACAATAATCGATAGTGTTACGGCAGAACAAGACAAGTTAGGACGAGCCGAGGTGCATTGGGAAACCGTTGTTTTACAAAGATCGACTATCACCAAGGAGCCCCCAACAGGCGAGGTTGTTTCACTAAGTGATAACGCTAACGCCTTATTAGGTGAAAATGTATGAGATTAGATTTTGCACCTCAAGTAGATGCTCAACTGCAAGTTGATTTCATTACCTATTTACAGCGTTTATTGGTGGAAGGCGATTTTGTCGCTACATACAAATTTGCACTGCTACACGCACTTGCTGATATCTGTATAGAGCGACCACTACACAGTGATGTGACAGCAAACCTGCACGATACATTAGACAGCGTTATTACCATCGATGAGTTAGTAGTGAAGTTCATCGAGCTATATTGGCAACACTCGCTGCCTTATCACGGCGTTGATAATAACCCCTTTATTCTTTTACAAAATTCCGGCGAACAATCTGCATTGGTCAGAGATTTAGCGGCATTTCGTCAGCAAGGCATACGCACGCTTAATCAGCTAAAACAAAATGCTGGCTGGAACAAACTGGTGAGTAAAACCCGCAATACATTTAAACAAGGGCCGCTTTGGCGTTTACAGCTTCTTTCGGGTAAAGAGGAATGCTTTTACTACAGGCACGATAAGTCTCAAAAGTATATTGTACTTAAACCAGGTATCGCCTTTTGTTTTAGACGTTTTTACGACCTTGTTGTATCGCTTTCAAGAACGCACTGGACACAAAAGGTCAGCGCCTTTCCTGCAAACTATGCGGTACTTGGTGGTAAAGGCAACTTGTCAGATTTTTTATTTGGTAGCGACCGGAGCTCGATTATTAGTGCAAGACCCGTATTTGAACAGATCCAGCAAGGAAAGTGCTTCTACTGTAATAAGCCGCTAAAAGAGAGCGAACATAACAAGGCCGAGGTCGATCATTTTATCCCGTGGGCGAGATACCCCAACGATCTAGGGCATAATTTTGTACTAGCGCATCGCAGTTGCAACAATGCCAAACGCGACCACCTAGCAGCGCAAGAGCACAAAGATCGCTGGCATGAACAAAACATCATTCAAAATGAAAAACTGATCACAACAGAACTCAGCAACTACTTTGTGTGTGAAAGTGGCCGCTCAGAGGCGATTGCCGCATGGGCTTATCAGTTAGCGCTGCAAAGTGAATCATCTTTGTGGCTGGCGGGTAAGCAATTTGAAGCTGCGATTAATGATGACAAGGTTCAGCTGACTTAGTTGGGTTTAGAGGTCGATGAAAGTTGGCGAAGAACATAGGGATAATTCACGTGAAGCGGTTAGCTTTAGCATGTTAATGCCCCAAAACGTGTTTGCCTTTGCGTAAAGGTGGAACTAATCGCCTCCAGCGGGGGAATGTGCAGATACTGCTGAGGCTCGCTGCGAGCACGTCCTTGTGAGCTCAACGAAAACGTCCCTGTTTTCGACGGCCTCAGCCGCATCTACACTGGTAATTGGTGCCTTCATTTGGGCCGTATAGGTTTGAGTACTAGCTTGGAAATAACCCAAAGTTGGTTAGCCTTCAAATGAAGATTGATTACATTTATTTTTGGGTTGGTGTTATCAAGTAGAGTTTTTGAACTTGTTGCTTCGTAGTTATCAATCGCCTCCAGCGGGGGAATGTGCAGATACTGCTGAGGCTCGCTGCGAGCACGTCCTTGTGAGCTCAACGAAAACGTCCCTGTTTTCGACGGCCTCAACCGCATCTACACCGGATAATTGGTACTTACATTTGGGCTTTAATTGTTCGGCTTACAACTTGGAAATGCCCCTTTCCAAGTTAGTGCCAATATGAGAGCAAGCCGCAGTAACTGTTTTTGCGATACTTAGGCTAATGGAAAGGTAAAAAGTAAGACGCGCCCCATTGGTTGGCTCTGTGACTTAGGTATGTAGAATAGTGGTAAGCAAGAGGGTATAGTTGCATATCAATTCACACAGGGAGCGTGAGATTATGCCACTACAATCTTTTGAAGATGCGATGAATACTCGTGTGCCTGACAATAAAAAACCATCTGTCCTACTGGCGAACGGCTTCTCACAAGCGTGGGATCATACAATTTTCAACTATAAAAACCTGCTTAACGGAGCGGATTTTGGCGATCGTGATGCAGAGATAAGGGAAATTTTTACGAAATTCGATACATACGATTTCGAACAAGTAATGCGTGCTCTAGAGGCTGCCGAAGCTGTCTGCGAAACTTATGGTATTGATACTGCAAAAATTGATGAAATCAGCACAGACCAAGAGCAACTAAAGAATTCATTAATTGATTCAATTTCTGATACCCATCCAGAAAGGTCAAGCCATGTTTCAGTAGCACAATACGAAAAAGCTAAACCATTCATCCTAGAATTCAAAAACATCTTCACTCTCAACTACGACTTATTGCTTTACTGGATAGTCAATAAAACTGAGATCGATCCAGCTGGCTACCGTACAGGTGATGGGTTTAGTTTTACTACCTGGGAAAACCGATCAGATCAGAATGTCTTTTTCGTTCATGGCGGCCTTCATCTCTACGACACCGGAACCAAAGTTAAGAAGCACACATTCAATGACGATTTTGATGTCAGTATCATAGATAAGGTTCGCGAGAATCTAGATGACGGCAAATTCCCTTTGTTTGTTTCAGAGCCTACTAGTTCCAAGAAATTGGAACGCATCAAGCACAATTCATACTTGAATGACTGCTATAAAAAAATATCAAAACTCAAGGGAACGCTATTCATCCATGGCCATTCAATGGCTGACAATGACAAACACATATTTGATCAAATTAGTGAAAGTGAAGTAGAAAAGGTATTCGTAAGCATCTTTGGAGATGAAAATTTAAAGGCGAACCGTGAAACCATGGCTAACGCTAGACGCTTTGTTCATGCTGATGTTGAATTCTATGATGCATCAACAGCACCTATCTGGGCTTAATGTACGTTTACGGTCCCTTGATTGAGGAGCCGTTTTGTTGTCCGTAGTTCAATGATTGTCCTGTAATGGCTGGAGATAATATTAATGGCAATACCAAATACTATCCTAAATGCCACAGAGTTGTTGAGGTCAAGAAGATAACCATAACCTTATGAAATCAATTTTGATATGGTTTATTTTTCATCAGTAAATTTGGGCTTTTCTCGATGTATCTTGTCTATCAAGAAATGCATTCCAAGTACTGTAGTTGTCATGATATTACACACAACGAAAAGGTAGAATGTAACACATATGACTTTTATTAAAGCATGAAGATCAGCTGTCCAATATGAAATACTCGAAGCCGATAATTGTATGAACCCACCAATGAAGTACATTGCTATGCTCATAAATGCTAAGTACCCAAATAAGTATGTTAGAAAATTTCTTCTCGTAAGGGGGATGCCTTTGAGCTTAGGAGGACGTCCCTCCATTTTTTCATCCATACCTTCTCTTTGGAAAGTAGCCACAGCGGCCATAGATGCAATATAGAAGCCAGATAATATCTGTAGTATGCCATTAACTAGACTTATCAAACTGTCTTTGCCGATCAGTGCTATTGGCTTAGGGAGGTTAAAAATGATAATACTAACAAGCACAGCAAGAATCGACGGTATGATAATATCAAACCATCGTTTCTCAGAGTGTTTAATTCCTATGTAACTCATAGGCTTGAGTAGTTTATCTAACATTTTTATTGCTTTTCCATTTTTTTAAGAAGAGCTATCATTTTCACTTTAAGTTTATCATGTATTTTGACTTGGCACTGAGCTATTGGCTTATCAAATGTTACAAGCGAACTCTTCGCAAACATTTTCTCCCCAATATTTTCTTCTCTAGCACCAACATCTAAAGTTGATGAGCGCTTGCTATCAGCTTTGTATCGAATCTGTAAACGTGTGTATTCACGTTCTTGTATGGTGTCTCTTGCTTTATTGATCAAAGCCATTGCTTGCTCACCACGACTTCGTTTGACTTTGAGCACAATGCGTTCATCTGCAATTTTAAGTTCACCTTCTTCATCAAGAGCAGGTTGTACACCCGTTTTAACAGCAACAAAACCACTAATTGTTCCACTTTTCAATAGCTGTTGTAATGTTTCATTACCATTGTGCTTCAATGTGATTTTAGGACGACACTGTAATGGCTTTTTCGCATCTGGCTTTTCGAACTGTCCACCAGCACATTCGTTTAACATGTGTGTTAGTCCAGCTTCAATCACAGCTCGACTAATTCCTGGAACCTCTTCTAAGACAGCATCATGAAACATACTTAACAGTTCACTGGTGGGTTTTCTACGAATAATCAAGTGAGCTGAAACAGAAATGCCTTCTCCATCTTGCTTCTCTTCGGTTCTAGTTGCGCCAGTTTCAGTATGGGTGAAAGATGGGTCTGAGGCATTTTTATCTGCATACTGAAACAACATAGTGATCTGGTCGTCTTCAGGTACAAGTTTGTAGAGTCTTAGAGTGATGCTTTCTTCTTTGGTTCGATGAACGGCTTTATTTTCTTCAACCAGCTTTTGCAGCTTAGGTAAGATCATATCTAACTTATAGTTAGGTGCATCATCAGGGATCTTCCCTATGGCAAAAGTGCATTCCAGTGCGAATCGTTGGTATTCCTGTAGCAGCATATCATCAGCTCTATTTCTAATATTAAAATCAATTTACACTACGACATTATAACTATCAATAAGTGCATGTGTTTGTTGTGAAAGTTATGAGGTTCTGGTGATTTTCTGATAGTTCATAGAAGTATGCGAATAAGTGGGGTCAGCGAAGTAAGCGGGGTCAGTGTAAACTTTAATTGATAGCGATACATTTCCTAATTCCACTCCCCATTCTTAGACCCTTTGCACTAACGCATTTCTGTCCAGAAATGAGTTTGTAACATCTGAGGCCGCTAATTCAGATAGATGAATAATCAGATGTCGATGCGGCTGTGGGCTTAGGTTTCAAGGATGAAACCGCAGAGCGGCCAAGGACGGCTTTATAGCGTCCCACAGAAGTAGTGACATGTGAGCTTACTACGAGCTGTTGCCTTTCTTTGTGGCCTCTGTGTCCCAATAACATCTGTGTTTAACGGCCAGTTCGCTATCCCTAGCTCTCGCTTAGTAGCACATGGCTTCGCCATATTCGCCGTGGTAAATGGCTATTGTTCATTAATTAGTTAGAACTCCTTACTTCAAGAAAATAGCCAATTTGTGTTGGCTATTTTCTTTTATCACTATCTCTATTTTCAATCGCTAATCACTAAACTCAGTCACTAAAAACCAGCGAATCTAATACTCCCATGCCGCTGTGCACGCCGCCTTCTGTGGTGCGGGCTGATTTACTTCTGATCAAGTAACCTGCGTAGGCTTTTTTGTCGGTCGCTTGATCTTCTAAATTTTCACCGGCTAACCTTTCAACGTCTACTTTTTCAACAGATAATTTTTTAACATCAATCGCTGCTTTGCCGTCGATATGAACGGTGAACATGCCTATTTCGCTGATTAAGTCATCGACTTGATGTAACTCACCTTTGCGAACGGTTAACGCGGTTGTGGGTCTTGCTGTTGGGTGCAATCTTCGCATAAGTGACCAGGCTTGATATTCGCTGGGGCTGAGTTCCATCAGCTTTGGCTGTATATCATCACTAAATATGCAGTGGCCGCCACCTTCGCCTTGGTTTTTAAGTACCCAATCATCAACGCTGCTTTGAGATATTAAGGCTGTGCTGTCTTTGGTGACGGGGCGCATTTCGCCAAGTAAGCCTTTAACGGTTTTGGCCTCATCTAGGGTTAAACCAAATTGGGTGAGGGCATCGGGCGCCATAGAAGACAGTAACATCTGTACCCGTTTGCTGCTGGCAAGCTGTTGGCTTACGGTGGCGTTTACGGCTACTCGGTGTTTTTCGATAAAAATTCGAGTTTGCATTAATGCTTCGCAGCATACGCGGCTGATGATGTCATTAGCATGATAATCACTATACTGATAGCCCGCGCGCAGATATACAGTATCGATGGGGCCGACACCTTCTAATAACAATCTGTGATTTTTACCGGTTGAGAGTTTGTCGTGCAATTCGCGAAAAGTATGTCTGACCGTTCTAATCCCTTTAGCTTGTAGTGCATCTTCAAGCAGATGTTGGTCGTACACGTTGTCTTCGTTTTCTTGTACCACCATCAAAAATACCGGCGGGGTATTTTCAATGCTATCGATAACGTTATCTGTA
The DNA here is from genome assembly GCF_052977065.1 of Shewanella sp. 125m-1. Classification (NCBI taxonomy): domain Bacteria; kingdom Pseudomonadati; phylum Pseudomonadota; class Gammaproteobacteria; order Alteromonadales; family Shewanellaceae; genus Shewanella; species Shewanella sp. 125m-1. Next base: position 17,168 of record NZ_JBRILT010000022.1, on the reverse strand, counting down.
AACTCGTGTTTAATCTTAAACGTCGCGTTGGCAATACCTCGAGATAAGCGTTCTATGGCCTGGTTTGCGACAAGCTCAGTGCCTTGATGGCTTGACCACTGCTTAAATTCATCTGGCCATTGCTGTTGTAGGTATTTATGTAATTCATGGACTCTTTGACCAAATGGTCCCATACCTGCGGCGATGCCGTTGAACTCAATGAGCTTAGGGCCTAAAGCGGCATCATCCATAAAGTCGCTGCGCATAATTAATAGCGGCAATCGTTTAGCGCTGCTTTCATGGGTACTTATTTCATTAGCGCTATTTCCACTAGTAGCGTCGCTGTGCTTGTCGGCATTATTTGAATCACGATTTTTAGAACGGCTATGGCAACAGTTATTAGCGTTATCGGGGTCATGGATTGCATCATGCATCTCGAGTAAGGCTTTAAAGAAAGGCTCGCCTGAGGTGATTGGCGCGATAGCATGACTTAAAAATTGATGATCTTCTGATGCGAAGTGGACTAACTTACCTAGCAGGTTGACCGAAGCGACTAAGTGTTGAAAACGTTCACGGCTAATGGCGGTTGGCGTAAAGCTAAATGCGGTGTGAGACGCTGAATAAGGCGTAGTTTTAATTACCATGCCATGGGTTATCGCCCATTCTATAGCGTCTTGTGAAGCTTGTTTGGTCGTGTTGTTAATCATGTTTGCCACCCGTAAGGTTTTTGATTTTAGCTGTGAGTACGCCGAATTTAGACATTCGTGCGTGCATTTACTTTGGCACGTTAAGCTGTGATGTGTATTTTAAATTGCTGCAGTGATGTCAGTTTAAAAGAACAGTTTAAAAGAACAGTTTAAAATTTGCATACAGCGATAGATAAATCAATACATACACAAATAGATAAACATGGGCACATAAGGGTAGAGCATCAAGGCATACACTGACGTCATGCAGGCGTACTACACAGGTGCAATATCGCCGTTATAAATTATCTACCTCATACACAGGTGAAATAGGTTAGCGCAGTACACTAGAGCATTACCCTAGAACAGTACTCTGGCGTGGTACATTGGCGCAATACTCAAACCTGTACATCCGCGATATAAGTTTACTCTGTAGGTGTTTTCGTAGGTGTTTTAGCTCTGACTTTTATTTTAATATATATTTCGACCTATATCGAAATGTAGGTTTGTGGTGTTAACTTGTCAAACTAAATTTCGATAAACGTGGAATTGATTGTAATCAGTAAAGTGCTTTGTTTCGGTTGATACTTTTGTCAGAGAGAGTAAGTTAATGATACACAGCAGTTTGTATTATCATTTGGCATTTTTATCTGCACAATCATCTGCTATTTGGCTGTAAATCAGCTGTTATGTTTAACTCTTGGCTCAAGTTTTTAGCGCTGTTTAACAAGAAGTTTTCGCTACTAAATGGACGTTTGGTAATGCAGTGTCTATAAAACAGTATGAGTAATTTTTTTTATTACAAACCAAGTTGTCGATATCGTACTAGGGAAATTTTTATGAAAAACAAAACATCTAGTTTATTTTTAGGTTTTACAATGAGTTGTAGCGCACTAACCTTTGGTCTTGCCTCTGCTCAAGCTGCCCCTGCAGCAGACTGTGCTAGTTTGGTAGGTTGTGCTGAGCGGAGTTGTAAGATTGAAGCCTTAATTGTGAATGCAAAAGCTAAAGGCTACGACAAAATGGTGGCTCAGTTGCAGTCTTCGCTTGAGCTTGTTAAAGCGAATTGTACTGATAAAGGCCTTAAGAGTGATTTACACACAGAAATTGCAGCAGTGCAATTGCAACTTGAAAGCTATCAGGATGAATTAAAAGCCGCAAAAGCGGCAAATAAGCTCGAGCTATCTTATAAGTATGCGCAAAAAGTCCTAGCTGAAAAATACAAGTTAGCGCAGCTCAAGCAAGAGCTAGCAAGAATGAGCAACACAGAAGTAACGAAAGAAGTAACTGATCAGGCTACAGAAGATGCTAATCAAATAATTGAAGCTTTTTAAACTTAAGCCTTTAAAATCAGCGCTTCTACAACTTAAGCTGCCCTGTAAAAATATGCCCCTTAGTACAAGGGGGATTATTTTTACAGGGCAGTGTTATTTTAAAGGTCAGCCTCAACTCCCTGCCTCAACAATCCACCTAAAGAAGCGATAGACTACAGCTTACCTTACGTATTTATTCTTTATCTTGTTGGTCGATAAAGTCCTTAAACTCAATCTCATATAAGCGGGCTAACACTAAGGTTACTGCAAAGATGATTGGGCCATAGACTAAGCCAATTAGACCAAACAGCTGTAAACCACCGAGCAGTGAGAAAAATAGCAGTAGGGTGCTCATCCCTGTATTACCTTGCATAAGCCAGGGTCTGAGAAAGTTATCAATTGAGCCAATCACCACTACACCCCAAACAATCAAAAATAGCGCCCATTGCCAGTCACCGGTGATGAATAAATAAATCGAGGCTGGCAGCCAGATCATCGCGGTGCCCACAAACGGAATAAAGGACGCAAATGCCATCATGGTGCCCCAAAATAACCCCGAGAACCCGGCTAATGCCATTGCGATGCCGCCTAACGCGCCCTGGGCTAACGCAGTAAGAAATGCACCTAACACGGCTGACTTGGCGACCACACCGACTTCATTGAAGATTAGCTCTTCTTGCGAGCGAGATAATGGAATGATGCGGCGGGTATTTTTGATGATTTTTTCTTGATCTCGCAAAAAGAAAAATAATACGAATAACATCAAGCCAAAGTCTAAAACGGTATCTGCTATATCGCCGGCAATGCCGGTACTGGCACTTAACAAGCTACTACTTAGTTGGGTGACTTTTCCTGCAGCTTGTTGCACGAGTTCATCAATTTTAATGGTGTCAAATGGCAGCCACTTATTTAATAAGGCCATTGCGCTCTGAATAGAGGGGTGAGAAAGAAAGCTTTTGGCTCCCCCTTCAGTCAGCCACTGATAGGCATTACTCATAAAGTTAATGCCCTCGTTCATTATCGCCATTGCCACAAACAGTAATGGCAGCAATACCATCACTGTGACCAATGTACATGAAAACACTGAAGCCAGATTGGGCCGGTTAGGCATACGTTGCTGAATGCGTGCGTGAAGAGGGAGAAATAATATCGAGACAATAAACCCCAGTACGATGGCGCCTAAATATGGCTCGACCAGTAAATAGCAAACATAGAAGGCAATTGCTAACGCAAATAGTAATGCCAAGTGGTGCGGTTTGAGTTTAAGGCTACTCATCAAAAAAGCTCCCAAATAAAAGCAAGGTAGAGGGTTAAAGATTGATTATGGGCTACAGCAGCATTTAGTCAACGCTAACAATGGCTTCTGTTACTCTGCATGTTTGCTGAACTCGACGGTTATGTTTCGTGACACTGCAGCCTTGTAACGGCTGTGTGCTACTGATTTGCATCGAGTTTATGGGTGACTTTTACTGATTTGGATATAAAATCATATTCCTGCGTCATAACTTGTCGTAGCTGTGTATTAAGCTAAACCCACTGCAAATTTTGAGAACATTTGATGCAAACCAATATTCCGCGCCAGCTTGCAATGCTTGAGCAAATACCCCGCCAACCAAGACGGATCTCGGCCATTGCTCTGACTGAAAAACTTAACGATCGCGACTATGACGTTGGCATACGAACGGTACAGCGAGAGCTAAAAGCGATGCACGATATGGGGCTGTTTGGTTTAGTGCTTGATGATAGGTGTAAGCCTTTTGGCTGGTCTATTGCCGCCTGCTGGCGTGGTCTTAACTTAACCTTGATGGATCAGCATATGGCTTTGGCGTTTCATACGTTAAAGCATAGCGCTAAGCAATTGTTACCGCCGCAAAGTGTAAAGCAGCTGACGCCCTATTTTGAGCGTGCTGATCAGGTGTTGGGGGACGATCCTGATAACCCCTGGCTTTACTGGGCTTGTCGAGTCGCACAGTTACCTGAGCCTTTGCCTATCTCTTACGCCGAACACGATCCCAAGTCACTTGAGATAGTGCAAGAAGCGCTCTTGAGTAAACGCCAAATAGCCTGTGAAATTCAGCGATTTATTAAAGGTAAAAGCTATTGGATTGACTACCGACCGATTAATGCTGAAGGAATAAAAATATCGGGGGGCGTGATTATGCTGGCCTTTACGGTAGGCACGTCTCACACAAAGCGTTATGCAAAACCCATTAATTTGCTGCGAAATATTCGTTTACTTGAAAGTACCTCTATTACCCGTGATGATTTTGATATTGCGCTGACTGGCGAGGCGAGTAAAACCACGCCGATTAACATTGAGCTGCTTCTCTCGCCGTCTGCAAACCTTATTCAACGTAATGCGCGTTTGAGTGATGATCAATGTATTGAGCGTTTAGAAAATGGCTATTACCGCCTTAGTGCCAGCGTGGATGATACGCCCAAATTACGCGAATTTTTATGGGGAATGGCCGACAGTGTTGAGGTGATATCACCACCTAAACTTCGCGCTCACTTCACCCTTTTAATTAATAAAGTAAACATGCGATATCAAAACGCTACGACGGAGTCTGTCGCAGCCGCAGGTTAATCTCTTTGGCACTTGTTAAGGTCAATACCAAGGATATGTCCTATGTTCGATATGATTACTCAAAATAGCCAACCCCCTCGCATAGCGGTATTTGGCGTAGGTGGCTGTGGCTGTAATACCATAAACCAACTCAGTCAGGCATCTTTAGGTGACAACGTGCAACTGATTGCGGTGAATACCGACGCACAATCTTTGGCAATATCGGATTGCAGTACGCGTCTGCAGATAGGCCTTGAGGCGACTAAAGGGCTGGGCGCTGGTGCTAGGCCTGAAAGAGGCCATGAAGCGGCTAAGGAGTCACAAGCGCAGCTAAGGGAGCATATTGAACTGGCTGACATTATTTTTATTACTGGAGGCATGGGCGGGGGCACTGGGACTGGGGCGATTCCGTTTATGGCCTCTGTTGCCACAGAGCTCAATAAACCTTTGGTGGCGGTCGTGACCACACCTTTTAGTTTTGAAGGGCATCAACGAGGACAGCTTGCTAAAACGGGCGTAGATCAGTTGATGCAGCATGCCAATGCGGTCATTGTGTTGCCGAACGATAAATTAATACAAACCCTTGATAAAAACGTGAGTATTACTAACGCTTTTTATCAAAGTAATCGCATTCTTCAAGATGTATTGCAGGGGCTCACCACCACCATTAGTCAGTCGGGTTTAATTAATATCGATCTTAATGACTTTATCGAGGTCATAAGCCATCCCGGTCGCGCCGCGATGGGAGTGGCTAAACAAATGCCAGGCGAAGATCTTCAGCTTACAATCAGTAAGGCGTTAAAAAATCCACTACTAGAAGATATCGCACTTTCTCGGGCAAAAGGTGCCATTGTTAGCGTTATGGCTACCGAGAATATTGAGCTTAATCAATACAACAGTATTGGCGAAACCCTGCTGCAGCAGCTCGATCCTGGTGCCTTAGTCATTATTGGCTTAACCATAGTGCCAGAACTTGAATGTGAACTAGAGTTGATGGTAATCGCAACGGGAATGCAGGAGGCTAGCGGTTTGCTAGAAGCTCATGAGACACATGAGATAGAAAAAACAGAAGAGATAGAAGAATTACCGCAGAAGAAGGTGAACCCACAGCCACATAAAGATCGTTTTGCCTCATCTGAACTACTGAATCTACATGATTTTTTAAAAGAGAAGTCGGCTCGAACAAACCATTATGATCACCTTGCATCAGAACTTGAGATCCCAACCTATACCCGCAACAGAAAACTAAGCTAGCTTAAGTTGAGTTAAGTTGAGTTAAGTTGAGTTAAGTTGAGTTAGGTTATCTGTTTATCGTCAGCAACAAGGCTTAAACAAGATAACCCCTTGCGGGGTTATCAATTTCGGTAAGCTGAGGTGGTAAGTTTTAACAGCTTAGCAAAGTCGCATTAATCTACTTTTACGAAATCACTTTCACGAGCAAATTTAATGGCGTCGTCACATAATACGACTTGTTGTGCTTGATTAGCACTTTGAAATCTAGTCATGTAAGCATCTAATGCTTGGCTAGTTTCTTTAGACATGATCATCTCTTCAATGCCTGCATTTCTATGAGCCATCATAGACTGACCAACAATAGTGCCTTCAATTTGCATATCATGTTCAGCGTAAAACGATGTGCAAATCATCAGACTTGCCATGCCAAGAGCAGTATCTTTGTCAAGGTTTTCTGCACTAGCAGTACCTGCGAATAAACAACTTAGAAGACCTGCAATTAGTACTTTTTTCATTACGGTAACCCTTTTTATCATTCCAATATTAGATAAGTTATCTAGATGATATTACATAGCATTTCTATTGATTTTGGGCTGCTATGCACTTGTTATTGAGGCTATCATGCAGTTATCGCTAGATATGTGATACCGCGCTTAATATGCGGGTTTCGATTCGTTTTTGCGTGGTTTATCACGCTTGAAATGCCTTTTTTACATGTAAAAAAAACTAAAAACGCCAATGCTATCTAGCCTGTTGATTTTATGTACTATTCATTGAGTTCTGCCAGAGGATGTTTTTATGCCGCAGAAACAATTACTGCTATTTGCGCTAGGCATTAGTTGATAATATGCCGCGGTATTTTGTGGTTTCGAGGTAGTCAATGCAGCTTAGGCGACATTCTGTTCAGTTTGGTTTATTGCAGGGGCTCTTTTTCTGTAATAGCGCGCATTTGTGCGATCAAGGTTTAACGATTAACGGTACGCTTTATTCGTATCCTGAGATAGATAAAACGGTGGAGGTAAAGCGAGGCTGGTTTACTCAAACATTGGTTTGGGGCGACAAGCACTTTAACTTTTTCCACTTGGTTAATTGCAAACCTTTGTTTAGATTAGCGCTTAATAACCGCCTTGAGTTTTGCCGCACGTCTCTTAAGCTAAGCTTCGATAACGTGCTGGTGGACATTGCCGCTTTTGATCGCGCTTTTGGCCAGCATCAGCGATTCTTACGCGACTCTGACAAAAAACGTCTACAGCACCAATTTCAACACTCACGAGAGGCTTTTGATCTGGTTGAGTATTTTACCACGCTAGGGTTTGAGGTGAGTCAACTCAATTGCCGTCTGGCAAAGTTTATCAAGCAACCCGATCTCTTTACCGCAAAATATAATCAATGGTGGCAAACTAAACAGTTGCAAGCCCATGGGCCGTTATTTGACACACTTGAAGCGCACCCGTTAACTCAGTTGCAGCGCCAAGCTTGTGTGATTGATGAAAACAACACCTTAGTGATAGCGGGCGCGGGGACAGGCAAAACCAGTACGCTGGCGGCTAAGGCGGCTTATTTAGTGAGTCAAGGTTTGGCTCGGCCTGAAGAAATATTAATGTTGGCCTACGGCAAAGACGCCAGAGTAGAGCTTGAACAACGTGTGAGCAGTATTGCAGCGCTTTGTGAGCCTAGTGCTGTAAAGATCAGTACTTTTCATGCCTTGGGTAAAGAGATCATTCAGCATGACTTAAATCGCTCGACACTTGATCAAGTACAGGTGTCTGTTCTTGCTAGCGATGAAAAGCAATTCACCCAATTTATTGATCAACAGATTGACGAGATTGTGGCCGATCCACACATGGCCGATCCAGTAGCCAATTACTTTGGCCGCTATCTTTACCCGCAAGTTAACGAACTCGCATTTAAGTCTGACGGACAATATCGAGCTTATCTTAAAAATAATGAAATCAGAGCACTGTCGGGCGATCTGGTTAAAAGCTTTCAAGAGCTCGCTATCTGTAATTACCTTTATATCCACGGCATTAAATTTGAGTATGAGCCAAAGTACTGCGTGCCTGTAACAGAGCCGGGTAGGTGTGTTTATCAGCCTGACTTTTATATTCCTCAGCTCGATGCCTACTTAGAGCATTTTGGCATTGATAAACAGGGCAATACTCGCCCAGATATCGACAAAGTCGCCTATAACCAAAGCAGGGAGTGGAAGATTGCGCTGCACCAACAGCACAATACCTGTTTGTTGCAAACGTTTAGTTGGCAGGCCGATATTGGTGAGCTAGAAAAAAGCTTAGAAGAGCAATTGTGCGAGCGCTGTGAACAACTCGGCCTGAGTCAAAGTGAGGTGTTTAAACCTATCGCTCCAAATGTACTGTTTGCTCAGGTTAAAGCCTTAGGCATATATCGAAATGTTAGTCGCTTAATGGCAAGCTTTGTCAGCTTGTTTAAGTCATCAGGGATGACTTTTTCTAAACTTGAAGCTTTGAAACTGCCAAAAGCTGACACGAAACAATCAACCCATTATAACCAGGTGAGATGGAAAGCGTTTTTGCATCTATTCAACTGGGTGATTACGCGTTATGACGCGCACCTCACTGCCAATAACACCTTAGATTTCTCAGATATGATCGCCAAGGCGTTAAAAGTGGCTCGATGTAGCGATTTTCATCAGCAAACCGCTGAACGTTTCCGCTACAAGTACATCATGGTGGATGAGTTTCAAGATATCTCGCTTGAACGCGCCAATCTCGTTAAAGCGTTAAGGGATGCAAGTCCTGGTTGTGCACTTTTTTGTGTGGGTGATGACTGGCAGGCTATCTATCGTTTTACCGGCAGCGATCTCAGTTTAACCACAGAATTTGAACGCACATTTGGTACCACTCAAACGATTACCTTAGATAAAACCTTTAGATTTAATAATCAGATTGAAAAGGTGGCATCACGGTTTATTCAGGCAAATCCCGTTCAGTTGAAGAAGCAACTTACCACCCATAGCCAGAGCGATAATCCTGAGGTTTGTTTACTGGTTAATGATAAACAAACAGCCTTAGAGCAAGCTTTTGCAAGCATCACTGAAGCAACGAGTAATAATCATGCAAGTGTGATGCTGATTGGCCGCTTTAAAAGCTCATTAAAAGCGTTAAGTCGCTGGCAAAAACAATATCCTCAGCTTTCCATTTCAGCTATGTCTGCCCACGCTTCAAAAGGTAAGCAGGCTGATTTTGTTATTGTGCTGGATGTGAATGACGATAAATATGGCTTCCCATGTAAAATTGATAACGATCCGATTTTAGAAACCTTGTTACCAACACTCGATAGCTATAAAAACACCGAGGAGCGGCGACTGTTTTACGTTGCGTTATCACGCGCTAAGCAAACGGTTTTTGTGCAAGCTGAGCTAGGTAAAGAGTCGACATTTGTTAGGGAACTTCGTGCTTTTGGCGAGGATGTGCGCTGCTATTTAAGCGATTTAGCGCCTATGTATAACGACTCCTTGTGTTGCCCACAGTGTGGTGAGGGTAAACTTATCCCAAGAGAAGGGCGCTTTGGCCTGTTTTATACTTGCTCGCTGGGTAAAGAGTATTGTGACACTAAGATAGAGGCATGCTCTGTGTGCAACTGTGGCCCAATGCTGCGTAATGACACTCACCATTTTTGTGGCTCAGCAGGCTGCAACCATCAACTTCAAGTCTGCCCAGAATGCCTTTCAGGCAAGCTTATAGTACGTAGCAATAGTAAAAACGGTCAGTCATTTTTAGCCTGCAGTGGCCATAGAAAAGGTGATAAAAATAGTTGTCAGTACACCTGCAATGCAGCAACCCCCTTAAACAGCCATGTTGCAGCAGATGTAACGACTCACGCTGTCGATAAAGTTCAGCGAGATCTGGCTTAATATGGGGCATCACTTGCTAAAACTGTAATTTGCTCAGTTAAAGTGCTAATTTTTCTTCTGAAAAAGTACATCTTGCATAGAATTTGCTACATTGAATGACATAGCTAAAAAGCTGTGCCTTAGCCTTTGGTTTATAAAGCACAAAACCCGAGGAAAGATTTAAAATTAAAATAAATTCAATATATTGGATATATTGGATATTGAGGCGAACTTTTGGTAAATAAGTCGTGATATTGTTGATGAAGATCGCCGTTATTTAATAGGGAGATAAATAACTTGAAGCATAAAACTAATATTAAAACCAATGTCATTTTGCTTGCAAGCTTACTGGTCGCAAGTTCACTCCAGGCAAAAGAGCAGGCGACTATTAGCAACGATATCACCGGCGTAGCGGGGGTAATGCCCCAAGAAGACCTGTATAAGCTGACGATATTTGATAATAATTTTGTCTTACCTGTTTATCAAACTCAAGCGGCAAATCAAGCTTACTATGCTCCACAAAACCCAAATAAAGAAGATATCAGCAACACCAATGTCCAGTTTCAGTTCAGTTTAAAATACGGTTTAGCCAATAATATATTGACTGATAATGACGGTCTTTATATCGCTTATAGCCAGATTTCTAACTGGCAAGCTTATGACAAGTCGGCTTATTTTAGAGACTCACAATACCAGCCTCAGGTATTTTGGTTTTGGCAGCACTCTGATGAAAGTGATCTGTGGCAAAGCACTAGCGTTGGTTTTGAGCACCAATCAAATGGTAAAGGTGGCGTGTATGAAAGAAGCTGGAATCGCGTTTACTTAGAGTTTTCACTAGCGTTGAGTGATATTGAGCTTAGCATCAAACCTTGGATTAGAACTGACTTTTCTAATACTGACTATAACCCTGATATTGAAGACTATATGGGTTATGGTTCGGTCAAAGGTGACTGGTACTTTGGCGAACACCAAATTAGTTTGACCTTACGTAACCTGGTAGAAAGTGGCTTTTCTAAAGGTTATGAGGAGCTCAGTTGGCGTTTTCCAATCTATAAGGGGCTAAAAGGTTACTTAAAGCTGCAAAGCGGTTATGGCATGACCATTTCAGATTATAACCATTTTGATAACGCTGTCGGTATTGGTATCGCGTTTTAAGTGAATAATGATGTTATGGTCAAATAGCGGTAGGCTTGTTGCCGCTTAATTTGGCTGGTTACTCACCAGTATGTGCGTGCTGGTGAGCTAACTTTTCTATTTATTCTGCTGATTATTCTTTCTGACGAATAGCGCTAACTAAAATTGCTGATATTATTTCTGATTAATGTTGCAGACTAATGTGAGTCATGCCTTCTGAGAAAAGGCGGAGATCTAGTATTCTGTCATTATTGTTAGGGGCTTTAGGTGCAGTATTTGCTTTACCTAATAGTTAATAATTATTACTTAATAGCAAATAGCAAATAGCAAATAGCATAAGACAGAGCCAAACCAAACCAATCTTTCTACATTTTCCTAGGCCTAAAAATGAACGAGTTTACCAGCTGGCTAGAATCTAAAAGGCTTAAAGATCAAGTCGTTAACCCCAATATTGAAGTTGGGGAATATTCTTATTATTCAGGTTTTTATCATGGTAAGTCTTTTGAAGATCAAGCTGTGCGCTATCTGCTCGGTGATGGCTCGACCATAGATGTATGGGAAGCGGGAGTCTTTGGCGAAGTCGATAAGTTAATTATTGGAAAATTTTGCTCAATCGCTTCTGGAGCATGTTTTATGCTTGCTGGTAATCAGGGCCACAGACTCGATTGGATCTCGACTTATCCCTTCTCGCGTGATGAGTTTGGTGAAGGGGTGTGCACCGGCTTTGAGCGTGCGGGTAATACGGTGATCGGCAATGATGTTTGGATTGGCTCAGAGGCGATGATCATGCCTGGGGTTACCATTGGTGACGGCGCAGTGATTGGCGCTCGAGCGGTGATCAGTAAAGATGTCGCGCCTTATAGTGTGGTGGTTGGTAATAACAAGTTAGTAAAGTTGCGTTTTACGAGTGACTCGATAGATAAGTTATTAACGTTGAAATGGTGGGATTGGCCGCTAGCAAAGCTTAAAGGCGCAATGCCAATTTTATGCAGTGGTGATATTGACGCTTTATATCAATATCATTTGGAACAATCATCTTAATTAATTTTATGTAATCACTTAAGCGCTTATTCACTTATTCAGTGAGTTATTTATTTAAACCATCACTATTTCAAACTATCAATTATTCAAGCGTTCACTTAAGCAATCAACATAAATCACGCAATAAAAAATGGCGCTAACGTTTAGTTTAGCGCCATTTTAATATGCAGTTTACGGCAACATTATTGCTGCCGTTCACCCCGATCCGCTTAAGCGTTTTTCTTGGCTTCTTGCTCAGCTTGACTCGCCATGTACTCATTAAAAGTACCTTGGAAGTTTATAAGCTTCTTATCTTTTACATCTATGATGCGAGTCGCTAAAGATGATACAAACTCACGATCGTGGCTCACAAAAATAAGCGTGCCTTTGTAGTCTTTAAGCGCATTGTTCAACGCTTCAATCGCTTCCATGTCCATGTGGTTCGTAGGTTCGTCCATGACAAGTACGTTGATATCCATCATCATTAACTTACCGAATAATAGACGGTTTTTCTCACCACCAGAGCAGTTGCGTGCCTTTTTGTTGATATCGTCTTCAGTAAATAGCAAACGGCCTAGCATGCCACGTACCATTAGGTCGTTATGCTTTGGTAAGCGCCACTGCGACATCCAGTCAAATAGAGTTAGGTCATTATCGAAATCTTTGCTGCTGTCTTGCGGGCAATAACCGATAGAGGCATTTTCAGACCATTTGATTACGCCCTGGTTGTTTTGCAGCTCATTAACCAAACAACGTAAGAAAGTAGACTTACCGACACCGTTTTCACCGATAACCGCAAGCTTAGCGCCAGCTTCTAGGATCAGCTCGCCAGCTTGAAATAGCATTTCGCCATCAAAGCCATGGCCAACATCTTCTAGGATGAGCGCTTGACGATGCATTTTCTTGCCTTCATCAAAACGCAGCGATGGTGTCATACGGCTAGACGATTTGACTTCATCAAGGCTGATTTTATCAAGCTTCTTTGCACGAGAACTTGCTTGTTTGGCTTTAGATGCGTTCGCACCAAAACGGTTAACGAAGTCTTGCAGCTCGGTCATTTCAGCGCTTTTCTTAGCGTTACCAGCTAATAATTGCTCCTGGATCAACGAAGAAGCTTCTAAGAAGTACTCGTAGTTACCTGGGTAAACACGTAGCTCGCCGTAATCGATATCGGCCATGTGCGTACAAACAGTGTTTAAGAAGTGTCTGTCGTGCGAGATGATGATCATGGTGCACTTACGCTTATTCAGCTCTTCAGCCAACCAGTTAATGGTGTGAATATCCAAGTTGTTGGTTGGTTCGTCAAGAAGCAAGATATCTGGATTTGAGAACAGTGCTTGTGCCAAAAGTACACGTAGCTTCTTACCTGGAGCGACCTGGCTCATCAAGCCAAAGTGGAACTCTTCATCAATGCCTGCTTCAAGTAGAATTTCGCCTGCGCGACTTTCTGCACTGTAGCCGTCCATTTCAGCAAACTCACTTTCAAGTTCACCCACTTTCATGCCATCTTCTTCAGTCATGTCTGGTAGTGAATAGATGCGCTCGCGTTCTTGCTTAATTTCCCACAGCTTAGCATCGCCTTGAATAACAGCATCGATAACACTGTATTGTTCGAATGCAAATTGGTTCTGGCTCAAGGTACCTACTTTTTGGCCCGGAGTAATTGAGACGTTACCTGAGGTTGGCGCAAGCTCGCCACTTAGGATCTTCATGAAGGTGGATTTACCACAACCATTTGCGCCAATTAAGCCGTAGCGATTGCCGTTACCGAACTTAGCGGAAATGTTTTCGAATAATGGCTCTGGGCCAAACTGCATCGTGATGTTTGCGGTAGAAATCAAAAGAGTATCCTGAGTGATTAATAAAACGTGAAAGCCAAAGACGTAAACAGGTTACGGAGAGTAAACCTGCTATAGAGACAAAACAGCCGCGGATTATACAGAGGTAGGTGCTTAGATGTCGAGCAATCATGCAAGCTAAGGCCTGATATTTATCTTGTTTGAGCTTGCTTTAATGAATAAATGCCAGCGCAGAACGATTTGATTGGGTGATAAAGGCTTTTTGTTGTTATTATTAAGGCATTGTTTTGACCAGCGCTATGATTGGTCTGCACTTCTGATTAAATGATTATCATTTTATCGGTGCGTGCACTTTATATTACCTGCGATATTTGGACGTCCCATGATTGAACATCAACAGAATAACCCGCTTCACGGCCTAAAGCTTGAAACCATGCTTACAGAACTTGTGAAGTTTTACGATTATAAAGTGTTGTACGCAGCACTTAAATTGGCATGCTTTAATTTGAATCCGAATATGGAGTCGTGCGTTAAGTTTTTGAAAAAGACCGAATGGGCGAGGGAACGTGTAGAAGCTTTTTACCTATACCGTTTTAAGCGCATGCCAAAAGGCAACGAAGCGCAAATGGAGTTAAAACCACGGGAACGTGGTTTCGCTGATGGTATTGTGCCGCGCAAACCTGAAAAGTTAACCGTGGAACTTGTTGCAGAGATGCGTGCAAAGGCTATGGAAAACTATAAGGAAATGAAGAAAAACGGTCCAAGTCCACGTTACGGTAAAGATAAGCCGAGAGCAAAAGATGCTTACTCGCAAAACCGTAGTAGTGACAAAAAGCGTCCATCAGCGTCTCAAGACCCAACTAACCCTTGGGGTAAGTAACGTACAGTAATTTATTGGCGTAATTAACACTTTTAGTTGAAAGGGGAGTTTCTTAAGGAAACTCCCCTTTTTTATAGTGTATCGATTTTAAATTTAAGCATCTGCTAGGGTTTGCTTATAGAGCTCTGCGGCTTTATCTTGACTTTGTAGATTGCATAGGTGTGCTACAAGCATCGTTCATTTGTCTGGTTATGCGTTTTATGCATAGTGTTGTTTATCTTTATTCATTTGCCTCATGAAAGACAAATAAGTAGCATGCGCTTCCTTTTTGTCTAAGCCGTGTTGATCCATGCGTTCACAATCGTTAATTGCGCAACTTATGCGTTTGTCTGCCACATTAGTTTGTACCCTTATTTTAATTAATTACTGCCAACCTCTACTTGATGCATTTAGTCTTAATGCAACAGACGTTGGTTGTCATCAAATGCCACAGAATGCTGATGGGCAACCTACTAAGCAGGTTGTGCAACCATGAGCATATTTAGATTTCCTGCTTTAGTTTGGTTAGGTATTGGGATCCTGATAATCAGTTTGGGTATTCGTCAGTCCTTTGGGATCTTCATGACGCCAATATCAATGAGCTTTGAGGCTGGCCGTGAGTTTTTTAGTTTTGCGATTGCATTGCAAAACTTGCTTTTTGGCATGTTCCAACCTTTTGTTGGGATGGCGGCAGATCGGTTTGGTTCTAACAAGATCATTATGTGTGGTGCACTCACATATGGTTTGGGCTTATTACTGACCTCAATGTCAACCAGCAGCGAAATGTTCTACTTCTCTATCAGTATGCTAATTGGTTTAGGTTTAAGTGCCACGAGTTATGTTGTGGTACTAGGCGCTGTCGCAAAAGTGGTGCCGGCTGAGCATACGGCGAAAGCGTTTGGCTTAACAACGGCTGCAGGTTCATTTGGTATGTTTGCGGTGATCCCAGGAGCCCAAAGCCTACTTACTCACTTTGATTGGCAAACGGCTTTACAGGTATTTGCCTTGCTGTGTTGCGTGATGTTGGCTTTTGCTTCTTTTATGAAAACAGCAAGAAGCACTCCAAAAAGTAATGAATTAGCCGATACTCAAACTTTATCTGAGGCGCTCAAGCAGGCTTGTACTAATCGAAACTATTGGTTAATTCACCTGGGATTTTTTGTGTGTGGATTTCACGTGATGTTTATTGCGACCCATCTTCCTAGCTACCTAGCAGATAAACACCTTGATAGCTCAACTGCGGCGCTAGCTTTGGCCTACGTGGGCATATTTAATATCTTCGGCTCTTACTTTTGGGGCGTGATGGGGGATAGGTTTAGTAAACGCTACGTTATGAGTGCGCTCTACTTTGTGCGTACAGCTGTTATTGCTGCATTTGTGACTTTACCCGTTACCGACAACACTGCCGCTATGTTTGGTGCAGCGATTGGTTTCTGTTGGTTAGGTACTGTGCCTTTAACATCGGGCTTAGTTAGACAGATTTTTGGTGCTCGTTATTTATCGACACTTTATGGCCTAGTGTTTTTTACTCATCAAGTGGGTAGTTTTTTAGGTGCTTGGGTCGGCGGCCGAATATATGATTATTACGGCAGTTATGAACCTATTTGGTGGAGTACCGTAGTTTTAGCGTTTATTGCAGCTTTACTGCATTTACCTATAGATGACAGACCGCTTATACAAAATTCACTAGCCGTGACTCGTTGAGCGCCTTTATTGAGGTTTGCTTTGCTTATGTATAGTGAAGAGCGCAGGCCTAACGTTGAACGCATAAATGGCAAAACGATAGGTAAAACGCATAATATAAGTGACAACCGCAAGCCAAATTGGCCAAAAGCTATAATAGAGAGCAGTCTAATGAATAAATTATCACAAGGTTTAGCCGTAAAAAGGGGCCTTAAACATCTCCCTTTGTAATTGTTTTACTTAAAAATTGGCAAAAGTGCTTAAACGCTACTCGAATTGGGTAGCAAACAACCGCTTGGAAGTTTATTGTGTTTTTTTACTTGCAACAATTACGGTATCGCCATACTATAGCGCTCGTTCCAAGGCAACAGCCAAACGGACAGCAAGAACACAGTCGCGGGATGGAGCAGTTTGGTAGCTCGTCGGGCTCATAACCCGAAGGTCGTTGGTTCAAATCCAGCTCCCGCAACCATTTTCTTGAACAGTACAACCGTAGCTCAGTTGGTTAGAGCACTACCTTGACATGGTAGGGGTCGGTGGTTCGAATCCACTCGGTTGTACCAATTCTTTTATAGAAGAATTAAATCATCTATTATCCTGTCGCGGGATGGAGCAGTTTGGTAGCTCGTCGGGCTCATAACCCGAAGGTCGTTGGTTCAAATCCAGCTCCCGCAACCAATACAACCGTAGCTCAGTTGGTTAGAGCACTACCTTGACATGGTAGGGGTCGGTGGTTCGAATCCACTCGGTTGTACCAATTCTTTTATAGTAGAATCAAAAATCTATTAGTGTTAACCGGATGCGGGTTAGAGCAGCGTTAAAGTTACTCAGGCTCAATTTTCTTGTGTAGAACATGGCGAATTAATTCCTCCAGCTTCTATAAAGAGAAGTTCAGTTTTCTAAAACAATTCTTTGTAAGTAGAATTAAAACAGCTTTCAGCGTTTATCGGACGCGGGATGGAGCAGTATGGTAGCTCGTCGGGCTCATAACCCGAAGGTCGTTGGTTCAAATCCAGCTCCCGCAA